>WQTB01000156.1 GCA_009786495.1 Treponema sp. | reverse complement strand
TGGACCGTTTTCTTGTTACGGCAAAATGGTTCCGCAACAAAATGAATCTGATAAAAAAAATCAGCGGCGCGCTTCTGATATTAATCGGACTTTTAATCTGCACAGGNCAGTTTTCCGCGCTGAATACNGCGCTCCAGAAATGGCAGAATCAGTTTTTAAATACGCAGACTCAGCAGNATTCAGCGTCAAGNGCGCTGCGCAGCGCGAACATCCGCACAATCGATCCGAAAATTAAACCGTATGATTTTACACTGCCGAATCTTGACGGCGGAACCACATCGCTTTCAGCTAACAAGGGAAAAGTTGTAATTTTAAATTTCTGGGCGACATGGTGTCCGCCGTGCCGCGCGGAAATGCCTTCCATGGAAACATTGTACAGGCTCTACAAAGATCAGGGACTTGAAATTCTCGCGGTGGATTTGAGAGAAGACGAAAAAACTGTCAGGCAATTTATTAATAGCAGCGGTCATACTTTTCCTGTNCTGCTGGATTTAAACGGCGTAACCNCGAATATGTACGGCATCGAAGCGAT
The DNA here is from genome assembly GCA_009786495.1 of Treponema sp. The sequence continues at coordinate 3,696 of WQTB01000156.1, read as the reverse complement.
TCCAACTTCATTCATTCTGGATCGCGAAGGATTAATAATCGCNNGAATTACAGGAAGCATTCAATGGGATACTCCGCGCATAATCGCGGCAATTGAAGAACTTTTAAAGTAAAAAATAATGTGCTATAGTACCGGCATGAATAAATCAAATCCGCAGACAGCGAAGCTTTTTGGTTTAATAAAACAGGCGAAGCATTTTGTCGCGCTTACGGGCGCGGGGGTCAGCACGCTTTCGGGGATTCGGGATTTTCGCGGGAAGAACGGTCTTTATAATGAAATGGACGCGGAAAAAATTTTTGATATCAATTATTTTGAAAAAGATCCGTCGCTTTATTACACGCAGGCGGGATCGTTTATTTATAATCTTGACGAAAAAGAAGCGTCGGTTGTTCACACTGTGTTAGGTGAACTTGAAAAACGCGGTTATCTGAAAGCGCTGATTACGCAAAATATCGATCTGCTGCATCAAAAAGGCGGAAGCAAAAATGTGATTGAAATTCACGGATCGCCTGTAATGCATTACTGTCTTCGTTGTTCAGGCGTCAGGGTGAGTTATGAAGAAGCCGCCGCTATAGTCCGCCGCGGCGAAATGCCGAAGTGTCCAAAATGCGGCAGGGTTTTAAAACCCGCGATAACTTTTTTCGGCGAAGGGCTGCCNGCGGACGCNTTAAGGCAGGCAGTAACGGAATCGCAGAAANCGGATCTAATGCTGGTGCTTGGAACAAGTTTNACNGTCTACCCTGCCGCGGGTTTGCCTGAATATGTTATACGATCTGGCGGCAATATCATCATCGTCAATAATATGCCCACTATGTTAGACTCAAGAGCGCTGCTTCATTTTGACGATTTGGAACCGCTCTTTGAAGAATTAAAAAATATGCTTTCAGATGCCGATTAATAAATCAGGAGAATTAAATGAAAAAATCAATTTTCTTTTTATTTGTTTTTATATCAGCCGCGCTGATTTTCACATCNTTCGCTTCCGCGCAGTCGGCGGGATACAGGGGACAAAGCATAAGCGGATCGACGGGGCTTTTATCAATTCCTTCGGCGCGNGTCGGATGGAATGAAGCAGGCATTGATTTCGGTTACAGGGCTGTAATGAATAACGAAGCCGGGATTTCGCATATACCGTCAGTCNCNGCAAGTTTTTTCAATATACTTGAATTATCNGCCGCTTTCGATATTCAGCCGGAAAGAAACAATCATATAAATAACGATCTTTTGCTCGGCATAAAAATNCGNCTTCCGCTGCCCGGAAACACGTCAATCGCAATNGGCGCAGCCGCGCAGTTATTGAACACCGGCAGTGAAGAATTTTTTTACAGCGCTTATCAGCCGTATATAGCGATAACATACGCCGGAAGTCTTTTTAATATGTCCGCGGAAACCACGGTTGTATTCGGAAAAACTTTGTATACAATACACNAAAATAATTCTAATATTGATTTTGGAATGGGATTCGATCTTGTGCTGTTTCCCGATGTTTTCGGCAATGTGCTGCACTGGATAATTGATTTCGCGAATTACAGCTACAGTGATAACTCATGGCCGAATTACGCGCAATATCACACGCCCGCTGTACACCGCGGCATTTTAAATACGGGTTTCAGAATCGATCTGTCTGCGATTCCGGCGATAAAAAATTTAAAAATTATTATCGATTTTATCTTTAACGATCTTTTTGACGCGGGAAGCAGATCATTTACAGCGGGCGCGGTATTCGGCTTTAAGCTGTAAGAAANGACAGCGCCTTCTGCACGCGGTTAAAAGAATTNTCAGAACCAAGAATGCGAAGCGATCCGAAAAGCGGAGGACTAACGCGGCTTCCTGTAACCGCGACGCGCAGCGGCATCAGCAGATCGCCTAGTTTCACCTCACGCTTTTCAGCTTCAGCCTTGATTAAATTCTCCGCGCCTTCGTCAGTTTTCGCTTCAGCTAACGCGCGCACGATTTCTTTTCCCGCCTGTAAAAGCCCGATGGTTTTGGCAAGATCGCATTTTTTAGGAAAGAATTCTTCCGCGGCGGGAAGCTGCGGCTCTTTAAATAAATAAGCGATCTTTTCCGGCGCTTCGCTGAGAAAAATTAAACGTTCTTTAACTAATGCCATCGAAGCTGTAAAAATTTCACGCTGCTCTGCCGTAAGCTCTTCCGCGCCTCCGCGCCCCTGTGCCCGCGTGTGAACATCTTCACCGAATATTCCCGCGTCAAGCGCATACGGCAGACAAAGTTTCGCAAGCTCCTCATCATCCATCATTCTTATATACTGGCCGTTATACCATTCGAGTTTTTTATAATCAAAAACAGCCGGAGCCTTGTTTAATTTTTCAAGGCTGAAGAGCCGCGCAAGTTCGTCCAGAGTGAAAATATCAGGATGTTTCGCATCCCTGCCTTCTTCGTAGGACGCTCCAAGCAGCGCGATGTAATTGATCAGCGCGGCGGGAAGGTATCCCTGTCTGCGGAATTCGTCGATGCTTGTCGCGCCGTGGCGTTTTGAAAGTTTTTTTCCGTCCTGTCCCATCACCATCGGAAGATGGCAGAACTCAGGCGGTTTCCAGCCGAACGCGCTGTACATGATTACGTGAAGNGGCGTCGAAGCGAGCCATTCCTGCGCGCGCAGAACGTGGCTGATTTCCATTAAATGATCGTCAACAACATTCGCAAGATGNTATGTAGGATAACCGTCGGATTTTAACAGCACGGGATCGGGATTNACNTCATCGTTCTTCCACTCAATGTCACCTAACAAATGATCATGAAANACNGTTGTTTCGCCGAGCGGAATTTTCAGCCTGACTGTGCATGTTTCGCCGGACGCGGCCCTTTTGGCGGCTTCCGCCGGATNGACGNTTCTGCACAAACGATCGTAACCTGTTTCGCTTGAATGAGCTTCTTCCCTTTGCCTGCGGACTTCATCGATCCTTTCCGCTGAACAAAAACAATAATACGCTTTTCCGTTATCAAGAAGTTCCTGCGCGTATTTTTTATAATGATCCGTACGTTCCGATTGAACATACGGACTGAACTGTCCGCCGTTATCGGGGCCTTCGTCCCATTTAAAACCTAACCAGTTAAATGTATCGTAAAGGTTTTTCACATAACTTTCATCAAAACGGGCACGGTCAGTATCTTCCAGCCTTAAAATAAATTTCCCGCCATTGCCGCCGGCGGATCGCGAAAAAAGAAAATTAAAAAGCGCTGTTCTAATCCCGCCTATATGCTGAAGACCGGTTGGAGAAGGCGCGTAGCGTACTCGAATATTCATACTTTTTATGNTATCATAAAATAAATATGATGTCAGGAGGAAATAATGGCAAAGGAAAAAAAGGAAAAGCTGTCGGACAAATTATTTTTTAATCTGAAAAGCTGCTGGGAAGGAATTGACAAAAAGACTGAAAAAGAAGTTGACGACTTCGCTTCTTTATACAAGAATTTTCTTGATAACGGAAAAACCGAAAGGGAATGCGCAGAAATTACATGCAAGGCGCTTGATAAAGCGGGTTTTGTAAATATCGATACGTTGAAAAATAAAAAGCCGGAAACAGGAATGAAAATATACAAAAACATTCACGGCAAATCCGTTCTTGCGGCAGTCATCGGCAGAAAGCCGGCTTCAGAAGGTTTTAATATTCTGGGCGCGCATATTGATTCTCCCCGCCTCGATTTAAAACCGCGTCCGCTTTATGAAGATTCGGA
>WQTB01000155.1 GCA_009786495.1 Treponema sp. | reverse complement strand
TATTTTCGCCGTCCCTGTCAGTTATAGTTTTACAGCTATTCAGTTATTATGTAGCAGCGAACAAAGGTCTTGATATAGACAAGCCGCGTAACCTTGCAAAAAGCGTTACGGTAGAATAAAGGAACTNTGCAAAACCCGGGCCGGGTTTTTATTTCAGGAGGATTTATGAATGATGCAGCAAAGCTGACGCCGTCGATGGCGCTGGATTTTGTAAAGGAAAACGATGTCAAATTTATCAGGCTGAATTTCTGCGATATATTCGGCTTCCAGAAAAATATATCCATCATGGCTGATGAACTTGCGTCCGCGTTTGAAAACGGCGTTTCGTTTGACGCGCATGTTATCCGCGGCTTCCGCGATATTACGCAGTCTGATTTATTTTTGTTTCCCGATCCGTCAACGCTCGCCGTTCTTCCGTGGCGGCCGGGGCCCGGCAGNGTAATCCGTTTTTTCTGCGATATCAGAACGCCCGGTGAATCATCAAATTCCGGCGCGGCGTTTGAACATGACACAAGATTAATTTTAAAAAANGCGACAGAGCGCGCTGAAAAAATGGGTTANNTCTGNAAGATTGGAGCCGAATGTGAATTCTATTTGTTTAAAACAAATGAAAACGGCGAGCCTTCATTGATCACTTTGGACAAGGGCTCATGCATGGATATTTCTCCGCTTGATAAAGGCGAAGACATCCGCAGGGAAATCTGCCTTACGCTTTTGGAAATGGGAATAAAACCTGAAAGTTCGCATCACGAGCAGGGGCCGGGACAGAACGAGATCGATTTTAAATTTGATGACGCCGTCGTAAGCGCCGACAATNTGCAGACATTTAAAACCGTCGTTAAAGCTGTCGCTTCNCGTAACGGTTTATTCGCGTCGTTTATGCCAAAGCCGCTTCCTGACGCTCCCGGCAACGGAATGCACATCAACCTGTCGCTTTATAAAAACGGGAAAAATATTTTTAAGAATATAAATGATGGAAATTCAAAAGAAGCCGAAAGTTTTATTGCGGGCGTTATGGATAAAACGCCTGAAATCACATTATTCCTTAATCCGCTTGCAAACTCGTATGAACGTTTCGGCAAATTTGAAGCGCCCAAATATGTTTCATGGTCGCATCAAAACAGATCGCAGCTTGTGCGCGTTCCGTCAGCGCCGGGCGAAAATGTAAGAATGGAACTGCGCTCTCCCGATCCTTCGCTTAATCCGTATCTTGCGTACGCGTTGATAATATCCGCCGGTCTTGACGGNATTGAAAAAAAATTAAAACTGCCGCAGGCGATTAACGAAGACCTTTATAACGCNGGCAAGGAAAAAACNGCNGGGCTTGAGCAGCTTCCTGAAACTTTAAAAAAAGCGGTTGCGCTNGCGGAAAAAAGCGCGTTCGCGGGAAATACGCTTGGCGNCCGTCTTCTAGAAAAATATATCGAGTTGAAGAAAGCGGAAATAAATGATCTTGCGGAAGCGTCCCGCGCAGAAGAAAAACTGCCGAAATATTTCAGTATCTATTGAATGAATTAAGGCGATAAAAAATGGAAAGCCCGCATATGAGCAATGTGCTGATAATATCAAATTCAGAAAAGAACGTAAAANTTTTTTCTGAAGCGATAGCCGCCGCTTCCATTAANCAAATTTCAATAATCGCTTCNGCAGGNGAAGCGCGAAGAACGCTTCTGGAAAAAAACTTCGGCATCATAATTATTGACGCGCCGCTTTCTGACGAATCAGGCGAAANCTTCGCGCGCCAGATCGCGGTTAAAGATTTATCGCAGGTGATTCTTGCGGTTAACAGCGAAAACTTTAACGCNGCCGCTTCTGTGTGCCANGAAGACGGCGTGCTTACAATTTCCAAACCTGTCGATAAAAATATTTTCTGGTCNGCGCTTTCGCTTGCGCGGTCTGTCAGCAGCAAGATGAAACGAATGCAGGATGAGAACGCGAAATTAAAACAAAAAATAGAAGACATACGGATAATAGACAGAGCCAAATGCCTGCTCATTTCATATCTTAATCTTACTGAACAGGAATCACACCGTTTTATAGAAAAACAGGCAATGGATTTACGTTCGACAAAAAGAACAATCGCGGAGGAAATTTTAAAAACTTATGCAAACTGAATCTATATATAAAAATAANANGAAGGTNAATGAAGAATGCGCNGTCTTCGGCGTCAGTTTACATACTGATGAAGCGGCAGGCGTGACATATAACGGCCTTCTCGCGCTGCAGCACCGCGGGCAGGAAGGCGCGGGCATCGCCGTTGTAAATAACCGCAGCATCATCTGTCATAAAGACGAAGGACTTGTAAGCGAAGTGTTTTCAAGCGACGATCTCGCGCGCCTTCCCAGGGGCAGAACGGCGGTCGGGCATACGCGTTACTCGACAACAGGCTTAAGTTCAAAAGAAAACACAGGGCCATTTGTTACAGAATACCTGACAGGAAGAATCGCGACAGCGCATAACGGCAACATCACAAACGCGAAAGAGATCAGAGCCGAGCTGTCAGGNTATGGATTGAACTTTAACGCGACAAGCGACAGCGAAGTTATATCTTCTTTNTTGGCGTACTGNATAAACATGGAAAACAGTTCAATGAAAGGCGCAGCCCATGCCGCAGGACTTTTGCGCGGTTCTTTCTCGCTTGTGATCGCGACAAGCAAAAATAAACTGATAGCAGTCCGCGACCCGTACGGCTTTCGNCCGCTCTGCATCGGNAAAAACGGAATCGGCTGCGCGGTCGCNTCAGAAAGCAGCGCGCTTGAAATATGCGGATTTGAATTTATCCGTGACGTGCAGCCCGGCGAAGTNGTAATGATCGAAAACGGCGAAATAACAAACCAGATAATAATCAGCAGGGAAAAAACGTCAGATAACGGCGGACTCGGCCTTTGCATTTTTGAATTNGTNTATTTCGCGCGGCCCGACTCCGTGATTGACGGACTGAGCGTTTATGAAGCGAGATATAACATGGGCTTTGAACTTGCGGGAGAACATCCTNCGGACGCCGATGTCGTTTGCGGCATACCCGATTCCGGCCTGGAAGCGGCAAGCGGATACAGCGCGAGAAGCGGACTGCCGCTTGTATCGGGATTTTTCAGAAACCGCTACATGGGGCGNAGTTTTATTTATCCGACACAGAGCAAACGCGACAGCGCGGTACGGCAGAAATTAAANCCGCTTGCNGCGAATATCAGCGGAAAAAATGTTGTTCTTGTGGACGACTCGATCGTGCGCGGCACAACATTGGGAAAAATCGTCCAGAGCGTCAGAAACGCCGGCGCGGATAAAGTGCATGTGCGCATAGCAAGCCCGCCGGTTCGTTACAGCTGCTATTACGGAACCGACATCGACAGCGACGAATGTCCGTTCGCCGCAATCAGCGTGAAAGAAATCTGCCGTGAAATCGGCGCCGACAGCCTTGAATACATCAGCATAGAAGGACTGAAAAACGCCTGTAAAAAATGCTCGCTGTCATTTTGCACCGCCTGTTTTACCGGAAACAATGATGCGAAACACGAAAAGAAAAATGTATTTGAGTAAGGGATGATTTATGGCAGTAAACAACAGCACAGTAATCGGCTTTGAAAAAGAAATATGGAAAGCAGCAGATATTATGCGCGGGAATATGGACGCTGCAGAATATAAGCATGTAATCCTGGGTCTCATCTTTTTAAACTATATATCAGATCGATTTGAAAATAAATTCAAAAAATTGGCTTCGGAAGGCAAAGGTTTTGAAGAAGATCGGGATGAATATGCAATGGATAAAATTTTCTTTGTTCCAAAGGAGGCGAGATGGCTACATATCGCGTCTCATGCGCATTCACCGGAGATAGGAAAAGTTATTGATCAGGCAATGGATACTATAGAGCGTGAGAACAAAGAGCTAAAAGGGATTTTGCCTAAGACCTTCGCTCGTCCGGAACTTGATAAACGCAGGTTAGGCGATGTTGTAGATTTATTTACTAACACAGCTATTGCAGTTAATGATTCTTCAATGGATTTGCTTGGACGTACTTATGAATACTGTCTTTCAAAATTTGCGGAACAGGAAGGTAAATTAGCTGGGGAGTTTTATACACCAGCTTGCGTTGTACGTACTTTGGTTGAAGTTATTCAACCTTTTGATGGAAGGGTATACGACCCATGCTGCGGAAGCGGCGGCATGTTTGTACAATCGGCTCAATTTGTTGATAATCATGCAGGGAATATTGATAATCTTTCTGTCTATGGACAAGATTCAAA
>WQTB01000154.1 GCA_009786495.1 Treponema sp. | reverse complement strand
AGTTTTTATCTTGCCGCGGTAAACAACGAAATTTCCAATCCTTCATCGCCGCGCGGAACGCCGCGCCTAAGGCAGTATTACCACATAGCGGCTTTAATCCCCTACTTTGACGAAAACGGAAATTTCAGGATTGTCGTTTTTGAAAGCGCCGCTGAAACTTCATTCAGCGCGTTCAGAAACCGTTATCCCGGACACTTTGTAAGTCTTGTGCAAATTCCAATCCCTGCAAGATTTGAGCCGTAGCAATTAGTCAATATCAGCCATTGTGATTTTTCCGGGCGGAATTTCGGCGCTGTATTTTTTTCCGTTCCATGCGCAGGAAGCGGTTCTGGCTTCGTTTGAGTTATTTGCAAACACGATTTTTCCGGCCTGCGGAAAGACCGCGCATTCTGTGTAAAGGTCGTCTGTTATTCCATCAGCGTTTAATAAATTTTCTTTCTTTAATGAAGAAAAAAGAATTAAATTAAGCAAAAGCCTTGTCATCTGCATGCTTACGCGGAAATCCGCCAAATACACGCCGCTGCCGCTTCCAAAACTGTTCAGCGTTAAAACGGGAACATCCGCGTTAGCTGAAAATGTTTTTCCGCTTAAAAGAGTCTGCGCTTTGCCGTCTGTCAAAAAAACGCCATCCCTTGCTTTGATTTCCGCGCCTTGCGGAACAAGCCCGTTAATTTTTTTAACATCAAACGCCCATTTGCCGTGGCAGGCGCGCTCTCCCCTGTCAATATCAACGCCAAGCACATGAGCCATCCGTAAAAACGTATGATAGCCGTCAAGCGCGGACGGCTCCCCTATGCCGATAAAGACGCCGCCGTTATGCGCCCATTTGGTCAGGGCCTGAATAACTTCATTGTCTTTCCAGCTGACGCCGCCGCTCCACGCGTCGCCCGCTTCACCCGCCGAGATAATCACATCGATGCCGTTAAGGACGCTGTCCGGCTGATGCGCCGCGTTTTTTACATCGTCAAAAGAAATAAAACTGACGTCTAACGGCAGGCCGGAAAGGCTTTCAAGCGCGTGAATCAGCGTGTGGCGTTCTGTTTCGTGAAAGTGGCCGGACAGCGTCCACGAGCGAAGGCTGCCCCATGAATGTAAAACCGCGACTTTCGGCTTTAAAACATATGGGGCTCCCGTGTCGTGTAACGCGCTGATTCCGCGGAACTCATCAAGTATGCCGTCCATCGCGTCAAGAAAATCCGGGTAATCTTTTGTTAAATGCAGATAACCGCCGAGGCCGCACCTTTCGATCTTCTGGCGAAGGAGCGCCCTTCTTGCGCTGATCCAGTAACGCCTCGCGTCATCACCCGGTCTGCCGCCTTCGGAAAATGTCGGAGCGCCGCCGAGACCTACAGGAAACAGATAGGGATGAAACCTGATTTCATGCACAGGCGTTTTTACGTTTGCGCATAACCTTACTTCGTAGCCTGAAAACACGCATTTAATGATACCGTCGAAACCGAACTCTTCAAAACGGCCGTTATACGGCTCCATGCCGATCCAGCAGTCATCGTAAAACACGTACGCTTTTTTTCCGGCGGCGTGAACAATATTGATTAACTCCCGCGAAGCGCCGCGGACAAACCTTGAAATAAATTCCATCCAGTCGCGTTTAGAAGGCGGCGGGACGCGGTGCGCAGCGTTATACTTTCCCTGACGGACAAAATCTTCCGCGCTNANCGAATAGCCGTATTCTTTTTCAAAATCGTCAAGCGCCTGCGGACANACGCTGAAATCGTAGGACGCCCAGTCTGTAAATAAATGCCTGTTGCGTTCGTCTGATCCCCAAATCCAGACAAAGTTATAGAAAAGCGACGTAAANCGCACAACGGATGTTTGCTGATGTTCTGCGCACCACTTTTCCATATAACGCTTCAGGTATGAAAGCGCGTCCGGGTTATAAGGATTTAACTGCATNAGATGTTCTTTATTCCAGTTGTTTGTCACATGGTTATACATTGAAATTTCTTCCCATACGCGCCATGCAAGAAAGCTGACCGTATACTGCCGCCACGGTACAGCATCGACTGTTACTGCGCCGTTTTCGTAATGCCATTTGCCGCGCGGAACAGGAGTATCCGTTGTTCTGTCATAAACCTGCCAGTATTTCACCGCGCAAGGGCTGTCGTTTATCTGAAACTGTCCGCTGAAAAAATCATCCATAAGTGAAAAAGAAATTTTGGAATCCGAAGCTGTTTTGGGAGCCGTGCATAAAAAGGCTTGCTGGCGCGCTTCGGGATTTTTTTTGATCCAGTCATTGTGTTCGCGGATGACGCATACGGTTGAATAAATTCCGTATCCCGAGTCAAGAATTTCACCGGATAAAGTTGTGCCGTCGCTGTCGCGGATAATGTCGGCTCCCCATCTGCGGGCAAGCTCCAGAGTCAGCGCTTCGTATCCCGCTTCGCCGGGCAGAGTAAAATTACCTGCAAGTCCGTTCATCATTATCACCTCATTATTAAATTACAATTATTATATTATACACTAGGCATTGTGAGCAATTACTGGCATACTGTGATTATGCNCAGTAATATAGAAGGCGTTGCGTTTGATCTTGACGGAACATTGTACCCCAACTANCGTCTTAACATCAGGCTCCTTCCGTTTATATCAAAGGAACTGCGGCTGCTGACCGCGTTCGGCGAAGCAAGGGATTTAATCCGCAGCAGACAGAACGGCGGTTGTCTGCCTGAAGGCGATTTCTACGAATATCAGGCCGGGATAACAGCGGATATATTAAATAAAAAAAACCATGAAGAGCTGCAGAAAGAAAAAATAATCTATACAAAAGATAAAATAGAAAAATTGATTTACCGCGGATGGGAGCCTTTATTTAAAAAAATAAAATTATACAAATATGTTATAGAAACGCTCGGCGCGCTGAGAAAGGCAGGATATAAAACAGGGCTTTTGTCGGATTTTCCGCCGGAAACAAAAATGGATTATCTTGGAATATCAGGCGGATGGGACGCTGTTTTATGCTCCGAAAAATGCGGCGCGCTTAAACCGCATCCGCTGCCGTTTACGGAACTTGCGCGGGCGATGTCTCTTCCGCCCGAAAAAATTCTTTATGTCGGGAACAGCCGCAGCTACGACGTAAAAGGCGCAGCCGGAGCCGGAATGAAAACTGCCTGGATAAAGAACGCGCTTTTCCCCGGCAGCGGACTTAAAAAACCAAAACCGGATTTTTCTTTCCANAGCTATCGCCAATTATACAGATTCATGATAGATTAATACAGGATTTATACAGGGTATTAATCAGGGGGGGTTTAATACTGATGATTTTTACTGTCGGAAATATTATAACACTTGGCATTGTCGCCTGCGTTCTGATCCTTTACAGGCTGGCCGATAAAAATAACCGTCCGCTTGAAAAAGTAAAAAAATACGCTGAAAAATGCAAGGAAGAAATCGCCGCCTACGCTGATGAAAAAAGCATGGCTGTAAAGAATTTCGGCATTGACCTTGAAGTGGAAAAAAAAGCCGCTTCGCAGTTAATGAAAAATATCCAGAAACTTACAGAAGAAGAACTTGCGAAAAAATCCGAATCCATCGCCAAAATTGAAGATCACATTAAAGCGTTTGAATCTTCNCTTGATGAACTCTTCGGCATGACAGACAGGGTGCAGGAAAATTTAAGCCGCATCAGGGATGAATCCGCNTTTGTCGANAACACAAATAAGCGCGTAACGGACGCGAAAGACAAGCTTGATCACCTGGAAAAAGCCCTTGACGCCGCGCAGAAAAACATGACGGAAACTCAGCTTCGTCTTGAGAAAAAAAATTCCGAATCGATGGAACTGGCGGTGCAGGATGTTATAGCTTCCGCGAAATCNGCAGTTTCNGATTTTGAAGCGTCAGCGGGCGTTATCGAACGCAAAATTGAGGATCACAGGGAAGCAATCGTAAAGGCGGAAAAAGATCGCGAAGCCGTTCTTGCCAATGACATGGAACAGGTTAAAAAACTTTTAAAGGATACGCTAGAAAACGCCGGAAAGCGCGCTGATAAACTGGAAGATACCGCTCTTGTAAAACTGCGCGAACAGGCGATGGAAAGGGTAAATCAGGTAAAAACTTTTTTTGATGAAAAAATAAAAACAACGCAGGACGCGCTTAAAACAGANCAGGTATCGATAAACGACAAATTAAAAACCATTCATGACAAATGCAGCACGGAGATCGCGGAAATCGGCGCGAAACAGAAAAATTTTTATCAGGAGTGGTCGAAGGGATCGGCTGAGATCGAAAGCATGGCGAAAAAACAAAGGGAAGA
>WQTB01000153.1 GCA_009786495.1 Treponema sp. | reverse complement strand
AAAAGGCTTTCTGATTCATGCGCGATTTCCTGAATGTCATCTGAAACTTTATGCAAATCCGTACGCCCCGCTTCGGATGATTCCGCGAGCGATTTGATATTTCCGGTGTTTTTTACAAGCGTCTGCGTTACCGATTGAATATTCGCGAGCATTTCTTCGATTGCAGATGACGACTGGGAAACGCTCTCCGCCTGAATGCTGATCTGTTTATTAAGCCCGTCAAGTCCGTGCATTACGCGATCCATTGAATTGGCGGTATCGCTTACCTTGTCAGCCTGGGATAAAACTTCTTTCCTCATATTCTGAATGTTGTTATCTATGCCTTCAAGGTCTTTTCTTGTTTTAATCATGTAGGAAGTGAGCTCTTCGCCCGTATCAGTCAACGAAACTGTTTTTCCTTTTATGCGGACAAGCAGATCCTTCATTTTGCCGAACGTCAGGTTAAAGAATTCACCTAACGTTCCTATTTCGTCTTTTGAATGGCTGCGAAGTTTTATTTTCTGCGTTAAGTCCCAGTCTACGGAAATATGATCAAGGGTTTTAACCATGTCATTCATCGGCATAATCATCTGCGAAATATATACGTAGAAAATTACAAAAATAACAGCGATTACAATGATCATTGTAAGGAACTGGAATGTCATGTTGCTGCCGAGAATATCCGCAATGCCGATTGTCTGAATTGCCGCGATATACCAGCCGAGCGCCGGCACAGAGCCGACCGCGACTTCGCCGATAGAAGATCCAAATGTGCGGACTTCTCCGCTTCCAAGAGCCAGCGCGTTATCAAGAATATCATTGCCGACTTCGCCAAGGTAATGAAACAATGTTTCCTTGTTCGAAACCAGTTTTGAATCGCGCGCGCCTGTAATTTCTCCGTTTTCATTAAAGAAATAAAGAGCCGCTTTTCCTGTGTAATTCTTGTATATTGATTCAACAAATGACGTTATATCAATGCCTGTTCCAAGTATGCCGATNGGATTGCGCCGGCTGTCAAAAACAGGCGCGTTGATCCAGAGATTTGTCACATTAAGATCAGCGTTATAATTTATNTTAAAATTATATTTTTGTGTTTCTCTCANGGTCATTAAATACCAGTAATTATTTGGATCGTTTACATCAAGAGTATGCGANTATTGATCGTCTGAATAGAATCTATGATCTATATCGTTTACCCAAAAAACAGAATTGCCTACAAACGCCCTGCGGTAACCCGCGATCTCCATGAAAGCGATTTGTTCAAATTCCGGATCATAAGGATTGCTGAAGTAAGTTTGAATAACCGGCGAGTCCGCCATTTTCATCGCTATCGCGATTTCTCCGTTAACCGAAGATTCCAGTTTTATACGTTCAATTTCCAGNGCTTTTTGCAGCTCATGACCTGTATTTTCCTGAATCGTATTTGTCATTGAAACTATGAAAATAAAGCTTCCGCCAATGAAAATTAATAAAAATAAAATTANTGAAAAAAGTAGAACGCTTCGTTTTATTGATTTTCTTCTTGTACTCTGATTTGATTTTTTCATTCAAAACTCCCTGAACTTGAAGAATATACTATTTCCATGAATAAAGCAATTAAAATGGATGATTAAATAAAATCTTCATAAAGTCAGGCTTTTTTAATTTATTTTTATATGTTATTATTTTACTTATCTTTTATTAAGGCGGAAAAAAATGATTATTTTAACATTAAATTGCGGATCTTCATCAGCTAAATACCAGGTTTATAACTGGGATACAAAAGATGTGNTGGCAGTGGGTATTGTAGAAAAAGTAACCATCGGCGGATCATTCATTACGCANAAAGCTAAAGGCAAAGATGAAGTAACTTTTAATCACGATTGTCCGACCCACACTGACGCGATTAATTTAATTATTAAAACACTGACAAGCAAGGATATGGGTGTATTAAGCGACATGTCAGTTATTAAAACTGTCGGCCACCGTGTTGTTCACGGGGGTGACAAGTTTACAAAATCCGTAATAGTAGATAACGCGGCGATGGAAGCTTTCGCGGCAATGCAGGATTTAAGCCCGCTTCACAACCCCGCAAACATTATGGGCATTGAAGCGGCAAAAAAAGTTTTACCTGATGTTCCGCACTGCGCGATCATGGACACAGCATGGCATCAGACAATGCCGGCTGAAAATTTCATGTACGCGGTTCCTGTCGACTGGTACGATAAATATCAGGTCCGCCGTTATGGTTTTCACGGAACAAGTTTTTTATACACCGCAAAACGCGCGGCGGTTCTTCTTGGGCAGGATCCTTTTAAAACAAATGTTATAATCTGTCATATCGGAAACGGCGCGTCAGTTAACGCGGTTAAAGACGGGCTTTCTTTTGATACGTCGATGGGAATGACTCCGCTTGAAGGGCTTGTAATGGGGACGCGCTCAGGCGATGTTGATCCGTCTCTTCCTTTCTACGTTATGCGCAAAACCGGAATGAACGCCGCGGAAATTGAAAGCGCCCTTAATAAAAAGGCGGGGCTCCTTGGATTGACCGGCAAGCATACAGACAGGCGCGACATTCAGGCGGCGGCTGTCGCTGGCGATAAGGAAGCGTTACGCGCTCAATATATCGAAGCGCATAAGGTTAAAAAATACATCGGCGCCTATCAGGCTGTTCTTGGCAGGGTAGACGCGCTTGTGTTTACCGCGGGAGTCGGCGAGTTCGCGTGGTTCATGCGCGAAAAATATCTTAACGGTCTTGAAGGAATCGGCATGGTTTTTGATCCGCAGAAGAACAGGACTTCATGCACAAGAAACACAGAAACGATTATCAGCAAGCCGGAATCAAAAATACCCATTTTCATTATCCCGACGGATGAAGAACTTGTAATGACAGAAGACGCGTTTGCGCTTATGCAGGGAACATATGACACGCATACGAAATTTAAATATTCATTCCAAAGCAGGGATTATGTGAACAAGGGACGGGCTGAAGGTTTGAAAGGCGACCTTGTAAAAAATCCCGGCCTTGCGGATATTATTGCCAAACCTAGGTAGAGTGAGGAATACTAGTCCTCATTTCTTATTTGTAATGCCTCATGTAGTTACGAAGGAATAAAAGTTGGAAAAGACTGAATTACTCTGTATCGGCAATCCTATTGTCGATGTATTTATAAAAATGGATAATAGTCTCGCTTTAAAGTACGGTATACGCGATCCCGTTCAGCATATTGACAGGAACGCGGCTGAATCAATCTTTAACGAGCCGTCAATTGATTTTACCAAAGCCGTTAAATGTTCCGGCGGAGGCGCCGCGAATGTCGCCAAAATTTCGGCAATGCTCGGAATGAAGTCGGCGTTTTCAGGATGCGCCGGTAATGACGAGCCGGGCTCTTTTTTTGAAAAAGAAATTATAAGTTCCGGCACTACTGTCATGCTTGAAAAATCTGGCAACAAAACGGGATTGTGTTTTGCGTGTAACGTTGACGCGGGAGATTTAAGATTTGCCGCGTGTCCCGGCGCCGCCCTTGATTTGAATGAATCGCATATCAGCAAAGAAATGATCGGCAGTTCCGAAGTTGTCGTCCTTGACGGCTACGTTCTTGACCGCCGCCCGCTTGTTCAGCATGTTTTGTTTTCCGCAAGCAGGCAGGGAATTCCTGTGGCTCTTGATGTTGCTTCTGTTTTTCAGGTGAAAAACAAAGCAGAAGAAATCATAACGTATGCACGTAACTTTCCGCTTTTTATTTTCCTGAACGCTGATGAAGCGCTTACCCTTTATATAGAAATCAGGTTAAACGGACAGGGCGACTGTTATTCGTTTTCTGATAAAGAAAAAGAAACGATTATTATGCGTGATGTCTGTCCGATGCTGAAAATAATCACAGACGGGGAACTGTTTCCGATTATCATAATTAAACTGGGTGGACGCGGCGCGCTTGTAATAGCAGGCGGAAATATTTACGATGAAGATACGTTTAAAATAATTCCGCATGATACTGTCGGCGCGGGAGACGCTTTTTGCGCCGCGTTCATCAGCGCATGGATACGCGGCAAGTCAATTACAGAATGCGCCGGGTTCGGAAACAGGGTGGCAAGGGAAATTCTTACGGTACCCGGAACGAAGATAAAAAGCGGTAAACTTAAAAANTTNGCGAAGTTCCTGAAAAGATAAAAATATTACAGGAGAAAANATATGGCAAAAAAAGCGATTGTTCTGCTTGCTGANGGTTTTGAAGAAGTCGAAGCTATTACCCCGGTTGATTATCTTCGCCGCGCCGGAATCGAAGTTACAACCGTATCAATTTCCGACAGCCTGACTGTTACGGG
>WQTB01000152.1 GCA_009786495.1 Treponema sp. | reverse complement strand
ATAATTGCTTCCCTTGCGGCTTCCGCAGTTTCGCAGTGGACATCAAGCAGCAGGGTTCTGTCGCTTTGAACGATCAAAGCGTTTTCATTTACCGGTTGCGTCTTTCTTCCTCTGTTTTACATTCAATACACATCAGAGCGTACGGTATCGCGATAAGCCGGTCCTGCGGAATCCGGTTCGCGCATTTTATACAGTTGCCGTATTTCCCCTGTTTAATCCGCGTAAGCGCGGACTCGATCAATTTAAGGCGTTTTAATTCCTGGGCTCCAATCGCTTCTATCATTTTTCTGTCAATATCATCCGAAGCGATATCGGCAAGATCTTTGGGTTCTTCCCCTTCCATTATATTTTTAAAATCTTCATTGCTTGAAATTAAATTATCTACAATTTCGGATTTTAAAGCAGAAAGAGACGTTTCCATTTTNTTAATAAAATCCTGATCTATCGGCGGTATTTTTTTCTTTTTTTTGCCTGTNGCAGCCATTGTATCCCCCTCCAGTTTTCGCGGTAACATTTTTTTTACCGTGATACAGATTAGATAAAATTTGCATAACTCTACGGCTTTTTTANGCTTTTGTCAATAGCTCCAGCCCGGGTTTTAACACGGGAATGACAGGTTTTGTTAACTCAAGTGAAGCGGGAAAGTCTTCCGGCTGCAGCAGGACNGTTTCGCCGTCCATCTGCGCGAGAATCGGGTGCATCCCGGAAAATTCCAGACGGTTNGCGTAAAACAGAACAGCCTGCGGATTATTAGTATGTTTTCCTTTAGTTATTTGTCCTTTAATCGCAATTTTTTTTAATAAAGACATTTGTTTTACCGCGCATATATTGCGATCNTCAGGAAGAATTTTGTGCTGCGATCCGTACGTCCTGTGGCCGGACGCGCCCATCGCAAGAAGTAAAAGTTTTTCTTTTAAAGCGCGGATTTCCCTGCCTGTGTCGTCGAATGCCTTTACGTCCATAAAATCNACTTTATATTTGCGATCATAAAACANNGTNGCGATATCAACCCATAATTTGTAGGAATCGCCCGGTGTTTTTTCTTTCATGTTGTTGGTCATGTGGGTGACAAACGCGTCAAGGCCGACAGAAAGAATATTAAACGCGAGAAAAGGCCCTTTCCAGTTCGCAGGACCGCCCGGAGAAGTTTTTAAATGCACAGCAGGAGTAAACTCGACATGCGCGGGTTCTATCAGCAGATCCAGTGCGCTTTCCATATTGGAAGAATCTGCGCCGTCATTGCCGGTTCCCATCGGCAGCCGCAGCACCGCCATGTTTTGCCGGACTTCTTCAGGCGCGTCATAAAGGGATCGCATAACTTCGCCGTGAGTTCCGTCCCCGCCCGCGCTGATGATCAGGTAAAACGGGACAGGATCGCTTACAGCTCTTTTTATATATTGATTTGTTGTTTCGCTCGCTGATCCTTTTCCTTCCGTTAAATTTAAAACAACATTTTTGTATATTTGCCTTTTTGGATTTTTTTGCGCTTTCTCCCTGCTTTTTGTCAATGCATGAATACGGTTTTCCCTTCTTTTTGGGATAATATAACCACCCGCCGCCGGATTAATAATAATCATGCAGCGCAGCGGACGTTCCGGGCATATCAACGAATGTTCGCAAATATCACTCAACGCCTGCGCGTAAAAATAATCCATATATTTATTATTGTATACAAAAGTTGTCTGGTCAAGGTGACAGTCACCTTTAAAATATATATAATTCCCTATTATGGCAAAATATCCATTCGATACAATTGAACCCAAATGGCAGAAATACTGGGCGGATAACAAAACATTCAAATCGATAGAAGACCTGTCGGTTCCCAAAGACAAGCGCCGCTATGTTCTTGATATGTTTCCGTATCCTTCGGGACAGGGGCTTCATGTCGGCCACCCGGAAGGTTATACCGCGACTGACATTTACTGCCGTTACCTTCGCATGAACGGCTTTAATGTGCTGCACCCGATGGGCTTTGACGCTTACGGTCTTCCCGCTGAAAATTACGCGATACAGACAGGAACGCATCCCGCGGTAACTACCGCGGCGAACATTGAAAGATTCCGCGAGCAGATAAAAGCGCTTGGTTTTTCCTACGACTGGGATCGCGAAGTTGACACGTCAGCCGTAGATTATTACCGCTGGACGCAGTGGATTTTTTTAAAACTTTTTGAAAAAGGACTAGCCTACGAAGCCGAAAGCCCCATCAACTGGTGCCCTTCCTGCAAGACAGGACTGGCAAACGAAGAAGTAAAAGACGGGCTTTGCGAACGCTGCGGCGAAAAAGTTACGCGCAAACGAATCCGCCAGTGGATATTAAAAATTACAGCGTACGCGGAACGCCTGCTTGATGAATTGGAAAGCCTTGACTGGCCGGAACCTGTAAAGCTTATGCAGCGCAACTGGATCGGTAAAAGCGAAGGCGCAAACGTTGTTTTTAAAATTGACGGATACGCTGATTCTTCGAACCAGAGCTCGCTTGAAATTTACACCACGCGCCCCGATACGCTTTTCGGCGCGACATACATGGTTCTTTCGCCCGAGCATCATCTTGTAGATAAAATTACAACGCCGGAACAGAAGAAAGCGGTCGCGGCGTATGTAGAAACAGCCGCAAGAAAAAGCGATCTTGAACGCACCGATCTTGCCAAGGAAAAAACCGGCGTCTTTAGCGGCGCGTACGCGGTAAATCCCGTTAATGATCAAAAAATTCCAATTTGGATTGCGGACTATGTTTTAATTTCCTACGGCACAGGCGCGATTATGGCGGTTCCGGCGCATGATGAAAGAGACTGGGAATTCGCGAAATTATTCAAGCTGCCGATAATTCAGGTTGTTTCCGGCGAAAAGCCGTCTGAATCAAAAGGCAGCGATTATTCCGCCGAACCCGCGGAATGCACCGCCGCAGACGGTTATTCTGTCAACTCCGGTAAATTTACAGGATTTCCGACAGCAGAAGCGAAAAAGCGCATAACAGAATTTTTGGAAGAAAAAGGAATCGGCAAAAAAGCGGTTAACTATAAATTAAGGGACTGGATATTTTCCCGCCAGAGATATTGGGGCGAGCCGATTCCCGTTGTTCACTGCGAAACCTGCGGAATCGTCGCGTTAGCTGAAAGCGATCTGCCGCTCAGGCTGCCTGAAGTCAAGTCTTACAAACCCACAGGAACGGGCGAGTCTCCGCTTGCCGGAATCAGCGAATGGGTTAAAACGACCTGCCCAAAATGCGGCGGGCAGGCAAAGCGCGAGACAAACACAATGCCGCAGTGGGCCGGCTCCTGCTGGTACTACATCCGTTACCTTGATCCCAAAAACGATAAAGCNTTNGCNTCGAAAGAAAAAATCGATTACTGGCTGCCTGTAGACCTTTATGTCGGCGGAGTCGAACACGCTGTTTTACACCTTTTGTACAGCCGCTTCTGGCACAAGGTGTTATTCGATCTTGGTCTTGTAAATTCCGCCGAGCCTTTCCAGCGGCTGGTTAATCAGGGGATGATACTCGGCGAAGACAATCAAAAGATGAGCAAGAGCCGCGGCAATGTCATAAACCCCGACGACATCATTAAAGAATACGGCGCCGACGCCCTTCGCCTGTATGAAATGTTTATGGGCCCGCTTGAAGTAAGCAAACCGTGGAAAATGGCAGGAGTCACAGGAGTATCGCGTTTTCTGGAAAGATTGTGGGCAATCGGNATGAAGGATAACCNNGCTGTTTCCGGTACAGCTGATACATCAAATCCGGCTTTCCAGTCACTGCTTAAGCTCATGCANAAGACCATAAAGAAAGTGACAGAAGACACAGCTTCGCTCAATTTTAATACCGCTATCAGCCAGATGATGATCTATTCAGGCGAGCTTGCCAAATTNAACGANATCCCCCGCGAAATGTGGGAGCCGCTTGTGATAATGGCAGGAGCGTACGCGCCGCATTTATGCGAAGAGCTCTGGGAAAAACTCGGGCATAAAAAATCAGTTTCATTGAGCCGCTGGCCGTCTTATGACGAAGCGCTTACGCATGACGATCAGGTAAATATCATCATCCAGGTGAACGGTAAAATCCGCGACAAGTTTACCGCGGACGCCGGAACCGCTGCTGTTGAACTTGAAAAAACCGCGTTCGGGCTGCCCGGCGTTCAAAAATGGATCGGCGGAAAGACTGTTATCAAGGTGATTTCTGTGCCTGATAAGCTTGTAAATATTGTTGTTAAATAGAAAAGTCCGATAACATTATACCTTGACAGTGTTTTCTATACTAATATACTAAACATAATTAGTGCCTTTGGTATTATATTTTAAAGTCAGGCGGACTTTAAACGCTGTCC
>WQTB01000151.1 GCA_009786495.1 Treponema sp. | reverse complement strand
TCGGCATGACGGCTTTCAACGCCCATTTTTCGCAGGATAACTTCATCAAGTTTTTGTTCAAGGAATATTATCGGTATTTGATAAATTGTCGTATCAATATCGGGGGATGTAAAAACCGCGTCTATATCGACATTGGTAAACTGTGCGATTTTTCTGCATGTCGATTCATCAAGCATTACGGGAGACCGGCATATCAATATATCCGGCTGAATGCCGGCTTCAAGCATTGTTTTGACGGAATGTTGCGTCGGTTTTGTTTTAAGTTCACCGCCCGCGACTTCCGGGATCAATGTTAAATGCACGGAGATTGCGTTCTTTTTTCCCTGTTCATGTATTACCTGTCTTGCGGCTTCTATGAACGGAATTGATTCGATATCGCCGACTGTTCCGCCGATCTCGATAATTACGACATCGGTTTCTTTATCTTCATTGGCGACGGCAAGGATGCGGCTTTTTATTTCGTCTGTGATATGCGGAATTACCTGAACGCATTTTCCAAGGTATTTGCCTTCGCGCTCCTTGCGGATTACAGAGTCATATACCTGCCCTGTTGTGATTGAATTTGCCAGGCTGAGTTTGCCTTTTGTAAACCTTGCGTAGTTGCCAAGATCAAGGTCTGTTTCCGCTCCGTCATCTGTCACATAAACTTCGCCGTGCTGATACGGGCTCATTGTTCCTGCGTCTACATTGATGTAAGGATCGCACTTTACCATGCGGACATTAAGTCCTCTGCTTTCAAGCAGCGCGCCGATTGATGATGCCGCGACGCCCTTCCCCAAACTGGAACATACTCCGCCTGAGACGAAAATAAACTTGTTCATGCAGTATAATTATTATGAATAATTTTTAATTTTTCAAGAGTACGGAATCCAGCGCAGCCGCGAGTTTTTTATCTTCGCCTTCAGATAATTCCGCGGGCAGGATCAAAGGATGATCCCGAAGCGGCGGCAGAAGAAAACCGGCTTCCAGAAATTTATTAAAAAGTAATGACCATTCTTCCGCGCGAAGGCATTGAGGCAGAGCGCTTTCTGTCTCTTTATAGTGAAGATAAATGCCGTTTCGCAGCCAGCGGCAATTCTGTTTTTTTAATGCTTTAAATGTATGCGGCAGATCCGGTTTTCCGCGCTGCGAAGACGCAAGAATGTCATAAACGCCGCGCGCCGCCGCGGAGAGCAGGACAGGCGAAAGCATATCGTTTTCCGGCAGGTGCGTTAAAATATTTTCCGGTTTAACGGCGGCTGCGCATAATCCCACGGGTAAATTTTCGCGCCATGTTTGAATTCCCGGCAGAACCGGAATAATGACAGGAGTGTCGCCGGTTTCTGTGTAAGGTCTCCAGATTTTTATATAACTTTTGTTTTTCTCTGCGTCTTTGTTTAAAATTTCTTGGATATATGATTCTGTCAGTTCTTTGGGCGGCGCGGCGTACAGCCTGAAACTTCTGCCCGGCAGCAGTTTTGTAAGCGCTTTTAAAAAACGGCTTTCTGTAAAATGCGGATACGGCGCGTAAAGGCCGCGGCTTGCAGTGTTCTTAATTTCGCGTAACAGATTCGCCGGCGTGTGTCCCAGCACTGCCGCGCCGCCGTTCAGCCAGAGATCGATTAATCTTTTGCCGTTTTCAAGATAAAGCCTGAAGCCTCTTGCCCGCAGCACGTGCGGGATTTGGCGTAATAAAGAGGTATACGGCTGTGCGTCTTTTTCCATACTTATTTATCTTAACATAAAATGATAAATCGCGGGTTTTTCAGAACTTCAATTTTAAGGCTCAATCGTTATCAGCTTTTTCGTACGATCTGCCCTGATACTCTGACAAAAAACGTTTATCAAGCCCGTTGTCAAAACGGACGTGAACAACCGGACCGTCTTCGCTGTCCTTCACATCAAGAACCGCGCCATAACCGTAGTTTTCATTGAACAGCCGTTCACCCCTGCGCCATCCTGCGCGTTCTTCAAGTTCCTTGTTTGCCGCTGACGTTCCTGCTGCCGCGGCATTTTGCAGATTAAATTCGTTAAAGCTTTTTGGACGGTTAATAAAATTGTTATGCTGCCGCGAATCAAAAGATCGATGCGCTTCCGCGCGGCTTCCCTTTATAACATTCAAACAGCTTTTATCAATTTCGCGCAGGAACAAAGACGGCTGCGTTTGAATCGTTTTTCCGTACATTCTGCGTTCTGCGCATGTTGTCATGTAAAGTTCGTCCATCGCGCGAGTTGCGCCCACATAAAAGAGACGGCGTTCTTCTTCAAGATCATCGCCTTTTTTGTCATCTCTCGGAAAAACGCCCTGTTCAAGCCCCGTCATTATTACGCGTTTAAATTCAAGACCCTTGGTATTGTGAAATGTAATCAGCGTAACGCTGTTTAGAAGATTGTTTTGTTTATCGGCTTCATTATTAATTGATCGATCAAGTTCGACATCTTCAAGGAATTCTAAAAGACCTTCAAAATCATTCGGATACTCGCTTGCGACGTTTAAAAGTTCCTGCAGGTTGCTAATCTTTGAGTTACCCGCGGCTTCATCCTGCATGCGGTGATATTCTGCAATCCCTGAATCGATTAAAAGTTTTTCTATGCAGATTGATAATCCTTTGCCGGATTTTAACCCGTTTTGCTTTTTTTCATTTTTTTTCTTTTTCTGCGGCTTCTGCGCCGCGATCTTTAGATTCGATTCGTCTCCGTCTGAATTTATGTTTACATCATCATTAAAATCATCAAATGACGTTTTGGCGTCTTCAATCACTTTGAAAAATTCATTTAATCCTTTTCGCGCTTTCGCTGACAGCTCCAGTTTTTTTCCTGATTCAATTATGTTGAATTCACATTCAAACGCCGCTTCTGTTATTTTATCCACAGTAACGCCGCCAACGCCGCGCGCAGGTTTATTTACAACCCGGCGGAACGCGACTTCGTCGCGCGGATTAACAAGAAAAGATAAAAGCGCAAGAGCGTCCTTTACTTCTTCCCTTTCATAAAATTTTAACGAGCCTACAACGCGGTAGGGAATTCCCTTTCTTAAAAATAATGTTTCAAAACCTAAAGACTGCGCGTTGGTGCGGTAAAGGACAGCCCAGTCAGCCCACATTGTTTCTTTCCTGTTCACTGACGATTCGATCTTTTCCGCGCAGAAAGCCGCCTCGGCGTTTTGATCGGGAAGGTATGCAAGCACTGGAAGCGGCCCGTCTCCCTTTTCCGCGCGGAGAGTTTTTCCAAGTCGGCCGCGGTTACAGTTCACAACAGAAGACGCCGCTTTTAAAATTGGGGTTGTTGAACGGTAATTTTGTTCAAGGCGGATAATGTCCGCGCCTGAAAAACGATTGGGAAATTCAAGGATATTTTTTACTTCAGCTCCGCGGAAACGGTAGATTGACTGGTCGTCGTCGCCGACCACGCACACGTATGTATTTTCGCCGCATAGTTCTTTTAAAAGCTGAAACTGCGCGACATTCGCGTCCTGATATTCATCCACCATGATTACGGAAAATCTTTCGCGGAAACGCCGGGCTACTTCGTTTTTTTCGCGCAGAATTTCCACCGGTTTTTTAATCAAATCGCCGAAATCGACATTGCCGATCTGCGCCATTCGCTGTTCATACCGCCTGTAAATATCACGGAATTTTTTGTCATGATCGATTATTGAAAGTTCAGGATCGTCAGGATTAAGAAAATAATCTTTCGCGCGCGAAATGTTATGCGCATAATGCCTGACATCTGCCTTCGGTATATTTTCCATTAGCGATGACAGAAGCGAGACTGTATCATCGTCATCATAAATTACAAAAGATGAATCAAGACCGGCAAGATTTCCGTTGCGCCGCAGAAACCACGCGCCGAATGAATGGAATGTACGCAGCATCGCGTCCCCTGCCCTTTCTTCCATACGCTGCGCACGTTCCGCCATTTCCCTTGCCGCCTTGTTTGTGAAAGTCACGGCAAGGATCGAACGCGGGTCCATTCCTTTTTCCCTTATAAGCCACGCGATCTTTGTAGTTATCACTCTTGTTTTGCCTGATCCCGCTCCCGCGAGAATTAACAAAGGCTTGCCTGTGTGTAAAACAGCGCGGCGCTGTTCATCGTTTAACGGATCAAGATATGAAGGCGGTGCTTTTGCGTCCATTGGCTGATTGTAGCATAAATCGGGATTTTATAAATAAACTTTTATTAAGCTATTTATATATCACAGGACGCCAGCGCTTCCAAATCAATTCCGCGGCGGGCTGTGACTTTGCATTTAACAAGCGTTCCCGCCTGAAGATTTTTTTCGCTGATGATTACCGCCGAGCCGTCAATGTCAGGAGCCTGGCAGTAAAACCTTCCCAGCCAGAC
>WQTB01000150.1 GCA_009786495.1 Treponema sp. | reverse complement strand
CCGCTTGTTACAAAAACCTTGCTCCCGTTTAAAAGACTCTTTTTTATTTTGTTTACGATGTCGCTGTCCCATGAAGCGTCAGCGGTAAGAAAAACAGTTTTCGCGTTCTCGGGGTAATAAGGATACGGATCGAGCGGAACGCCTGACATTCCGATATGTTCATGCAAAAGCCTTTCGCCGCAGGAATGGTACGGCTTGTAACACGCGGCGCCGACAGGCTCGCCGATCTGCCCCATAAAAAGATCGGCTTCATCGTAAAACGCGCCTACAGCTGCGGCGAAAGAAGGACCGTTTACAAGCAACGGGAAACAGAAGAGCATCTGCTCGCGGCATTTTGCGAATAACGTTAAGTACGCCTGCTGCACATAATCTTCAAGATTACATTCAAATAGATCGTACCAGCCGCCGCCGTTTTTTCCCGGCTTGATATGTTCAAAAAGACGCGGCAAAAAGAAACTTAAATAACGCGGAAGATTCTGGTGGGTAAAGTGCGGGTCTCTTGTTTCCGTTCCCGTGTAAATTGCGTCAAACATTTTTGATTCATCTTCAAGATTGTAGCCGTTAGCCTGAAAACTGTCGTACCAGTTGGGATATTTTATAACAACGCTGACTTTGGGATTNGCGGCTTTCGCGTTNTTNATAATNACATTCTCGGAAATATCGTTCATAAGCGCGAGTCTGAATTTTTCCCAGCTCTTGCTTCCTTTTGCCTTGATGCAGGATTCGCAGCGGCAGTTTGTAAAATAAAAATCGTCAAGTATCACTTCGTCGAATAGTTCAGCGGTGTATGCCGCGATTTCGCCGAGCCTTTTGCGGTTTGCCGGGTCTGTNAAGCACATGCTGCCCATTAATGTGCGCGTAACGGTTGTCGTTATCCCGCCTGAAACCTGATAGCCGTATTTCACAAACAGGGCTTTCACTTCTTCCATTTTTTTTCGTTCGATTAAAATTTCAGAGCGGTAAGTTTCAAGATATATTTTATCCAGCTTGATATATCTTGCTGTTTTTTCGATGTCAGCCTTAATCTGTTCTACTGAGTTATCATTTAAATAACCCGCCGGCGCGTAAGTAACTGTTAAAAAATTCTTATAATGCATGCTTCACTCCTTTAAGTTACATTTTAACCAAGATTTTATGAACTTTTCCATCTTTAAAAGCCGGAATCACGCCTTCATGCGGCTTGCCGTCAACAGTTAAAGACTTTACTCCCTTTTCCGCGCCCGCGCTGTTGTCAACCGTTATGTGATAATCCGCGCCCCGGAAATGGCGCGTAACAGTAAAGCCTTTCATGTCTTTCGGAATGCATGGATCGATTAAAAGGCCGTCAAACACGGGGCGCACTCCAAGGATATACTGCGAAATGCTTACAAATGTCCATGCCGCCGTTCCCGTGAGCCATGAGTTTTTCGCTTCGCCGTGGCGCGGCGCGTCTTTGCCTGCGACCATTTGCGCGTACACATACGGTTCCATTCTGCGGAGATCGCTGTCGTCTTCGCGGTAGGCAGGGCAGATTTTCGCGTAAGTTTCAAAGGCGCGCGTTCCCCTGCCAAGAACGGTTTCGCCGATTGTCACCCACGGATTGTTGTGGCAGAAGATTCCGGCGTTTTCCTTGTAACCGGGCGGATACGATGAAACTTCACCTAACTCAAGATGGTAGTCCTTGTACGCGGGCTGCAGCAAAACAATTCCGTACTTGGTATCAAGATGCTCCTTCACTGCATCAAGCGCCTTTACCGCGCGCCCGTCGTCAGCGCCGATTCCCGCCATTACCGCGAAACCGTTCGACTCGATAAAAATCTTTCCGTCATTACATTCCCTGCCGCCTATTTTTTTTCCGTACGCGTCATACGCGCGGACAAACCAATCGCCGTCCCAACCGTGCTGGTTAATTGCGTGAATCATCAGCTCGATTTCTTTTTTTGCGTATAACGCTTCTTCATCGCGTTTTGTGCGTTTGCAAATCTCGATATAATCCGGGCCTGCGAAGGCGAAAATCGCCGCGATTAATACAGATTCAGCCACGCCGCTTTCAAAGTTCGCTGTTGTCTGAAATGATTCGCCCGGCACAGCGGAAAAACAGTTAAGATTAAGGCAGTCGTTCCAGTCGGCGCGGCCAATCAGCGGAAGACCGTGCGGCCCCTTATGCGTTACGNTGAAATCGAAAGAGCGTTTTAGATGGATAAAAAGCGTGTCAGCTAATTTTTCATCGTTATCGAACGGAACCTTTTCGTCGAGTATGCCGTAGTCGCCCGTTTCTTTTATGTAAGCCGCGACACCGCAGATTAACCACAGCGGATCGTCGTTAAAGCCTGTGCCGACTTCGTTGTTGCCTCTTTTTGTAAGCGGCTGATACTGATGATACGCGCTGCCGTCGGGGAACTGCGTCGCGGCGATGTCCAAAATACGCGAACGGGCGCGCTCCGGAACAAGATGCACAAATCCAAGCAGGTCCTGATTTGAATCGCGGAAACCCATTCCGCGCCCGATGCCGGACTCAAAATATGACGCGCTTCTTGACATGTTAAACGTCACCATACACTGGTATTGATTCCAGACGCCTGCCATTCTCGCCATTTTTATATCGTCAGGGCGCGAAGACATGGACGTGTCAACGGTGAATTTGCCCAAAAGATTTTTCCAGTACGCATTTAAATCAGCTAACGCCATGTCCGCGGCTTCGGTTGTGCTGTATTTTTCAAGCAGTTTATTGGCGGGCGTTTTATTTATTACTCCCTGCTGCTCCCATTTCTGTTCCTGCGGATTTTCGCAGAAGCCCAGCACGAACACATATGTTTTAGATTCCCCCGGCGCAAGTCTTGCCTTAATGTGATGCGATCCGACAGGCGCCCAGCCTGACGCGACAGAGTTTCCAGCTTCTCCCTTAAAAACCGCCTGCGGCGAATCAAAACCGTTATATAAACCAAGAAAGCTCTGCCTGTCGGTATCAAACCCGCTGACAGCGGAATTGACCGCCCACACAGCGTAATGATTCCGCCTTTCACGGTATTCTGTTTTATGATAAATACGCGCCGCGCCCTGCGGATGTTTGTTATCAGCGGAATGAATTTCAATCTCTACTTCGCCGATGCTGAAATTGCGCTGGAAGTTGGTCATGTCGTCATTCGCGTTCCAAAGGCAGAACTCTACAAAAGAAAACATGTCGATATTTTTTTCAGTTTTCGATTCATTGGTCAGCGTAATTTTGTGTATTTCGCAGTTGTCACCTAACGGCACGAAAGAAACCTGCGAAAAAGCAAGCCCGTTACGTGACGACGAAATGCGCGAATAGCCCATTCCGTGGCGGCATTCGTAGCGGTCAAGTTTCGGCTTCATCGGCATCCACGAAGGAGTCCAGACATCGGCGGAACCGGCGTTGCAGCCGCAGCCGCAGTCTTCAGAAGCGCAGTTATCGCGCAGGTAGAAATACCGGCCGCCAGCGTCCGCAGGCGCGTTGTTGTAGCGGTAGCGGGTAAGACGCAGCATACGCGCGTCGCGGCAGAAACAGTAACCGCCCGATGTATTGGAAAAAAGCGAAAAAAATTCTTCGCAGCCAAGGTAATTTATCCAGGGATAAGGCGTATCGGGGCGGGTAATTACATATTCCCGCGCGTCATCATCAAAATAACCGTATTGCATGATATCCTCCGCATTATTAAAGAATACCACATTTTTTGGTGACAGTCACCTACGCCAGATATAGCGGGATTTTTTTACTTAAACGCTACCTGTAGCGCAAAAGGCTAACATTCCAAAAAAATCGCTAACAATAAAAAACTGTATCAAATTGACCCAAAAAAACCAGGATATTTCCCAACTGTGTTATTATTACCAAAAACGCAGTAAAAAATATATGTTTAAATAAAAATTGAACACATTCATGTTAATTTATGGGACTGTGAGCCGAAATTGTCCCCTTAAGACGAGTTTCTTCCCGAGTCGCAGGGGGCAAGTTTCGGTTTACAGTCCAAAATTTAATAAAAATATATTCCTTTTAGTTTTATTTTGGTGTCTTGGCATGGTTTTTGCTAATAAATAAGTGTCGATGAGGACAAGCGGAATACCCGCCGAAAGGGGGATGGTTCGTTGAACCAGAAATCCGTAATATCCCATAGGACAGGAGAAAAAAATGAAAACTCTCAACATTTACCGCCCGGAATCCATTCAAAACGCCTTAAGCGATTTTGACAGGTACTTCGAATCATTCTTCGGAGACTCGCTTTTAACACCCGCAGTGAAACTGTTTAACAGGATGCCTTCGGTTGACATCAGGGAAACAGAAGACGCCTACGTTCTTGACATGGAACTGCCCGGCTTTGACGAGAAGAGCAT
>WQTB01000149.1 GCA_009786495.1 Treponema sp. | reverse complement strand
TTTACGCTTTTTGATCAGGTTGTTTCATTTTCCGCAGGTAATATAAAAAGCGCATTAATCCGCGAAAAACTCGGCATTACAGGCCTTGAAAAACTTAACGCNCTTTCGCAGTCATGCGCGGAAAATGACGCCGCAAAAGCTTTCGCGCTTATGGATGAAATTTTATCAAGCGGCGTCGCNGTCGAACAGTTTATTATCGATCTGGCTGGCTACTACAGGAGCCTTTTGCTGATAAAAAACGGCGTAACAAGGGAATCGCTTTTAGGCTGCCGTCCTTCGCTTTTTTCCGCGCAGGTCATCGAAGCTTTCGATTCTATCCGGCTTGAGCAGGCGCTTGATATTCTGCTTGACTGTTACCGTGATATGCGTTATTCGGTGTCCCCGCGTTTTGAAGCGGAAACCGCTGTTTCTAAACTTGCATGGCTCGGCAAATGGGTATCGCCCGCGGAGCTGAAGTCCGCTCTTGACGGCGCAAAAGCTGTTTTCGCGGGAAACGGAACGCAGCAGATTCCGCGCAGCGGGCCGCAGCAAAATCAGGCGCAGCAAATTTCGCATAACGAACCGCAGAAACAGAGCGAGCCCAAACCTGCGCAGCAGGTTTCGAATAACGAAAAACCCGTAACGCGGTTTTCGGATACGCGTTCGCTTTCTGACGCTTTTAACAAAATGGTAGCGGCAAAGGAGAACGGCGCCGCGCCTGGCAGCAGCGATGACGACGATGTGCCGATGTGGGATAACGCCGCTTCGCGCATCCCGCCTGATTCAGAAAAAGCGGAAAGCGGCAATCCTGTTGATAACGTGCTTTCGGTTATTCCCGGAGTTGTTGTTTCTTAAATAAATTAATTGCCGCCGGCCGCGGCGCATTGGAGTGTATATGAATATTAATCCGTTTGATGTTTTAAAAAACGCGCAGAAAATTCAGGAGCAGATGAGCGGTTTTCAAGAAAAGCTCGGCGCTTTTACAGTAACGGGAGCCGCGGGCGGCGGACTTGTCGAAATCGATATTAACGGAAAAATGGAAGTGCTTGCTGTGCGCATAACGCCTGTCGCGATGGAAGACGCGGAAATGCTTCAGGACCTTATAATGGCGGCTTTTACCGACGGAATGGCGAAGGCGAAGGAAGCAATCGCCGCTGAAGTCAGCGCGATGACAGGGGGGATGAATATTCCGGGAATGGGATCGCTTCCTTTCGGGATCGGCTGATCATCATGGCGGTTAACGCGCTAGACAGACTGACGGCGTTATTTTCAAAACTTCCCGGGATTGGGAAAAAAAGCGCGGGAAGGATTGTGTACCACATTCTGGATTCAAGTCCCGCGCTTGCCGATACCCTTGCGAAGGAATTGTCGGCGCTGCATAAATCAATCCTGCGCTGCGGAATTTGCGGCTGCTTTACCGAGACTGATCCGTGCCATGTCTGCACCAGTTCCGATCGCGACGCTTCCGTTATCTGCGTTGTTGAGTGCGCGCAGGATGTGCGCATAATAGAAGAAGGCCGCGAGTTTACAGGGGTTTATCATGTCCTTGGCGGCCTCATTGCTCCGCTTGAAGGGATAAGCCCCGCGAATCTTTCAATCGACAAACTGTTAAACCGTCTTCATTATCCCGGCAATGGTTCGCAGGTAAAAGAGCTTATCCTTGCGTTAAACCCTACAGTTGAAGGCGATACAACCGCCCTTTACCTGCAAAAAATTTTAAAAGATTATCCTGTACTGATTACGCGTCTTGCGTCGGGAATGCCTGTCGGCGGGAACATTGAATATATTGATAAACTTACATTGTCGCGCAGTTTCCGGGGCAGGATAAAAATTTAATGAAACGAACCCCATGTGCCGCCTGTTTCCACGCTTACGCGCAGCGGGATGCTTAAAGTCACAGCTTGTTCCATTTCCGCTTTTACAAGTTTTGCGGCTTCCTGCGCTTCGTCTTTTTCACATTCAAGGATCAGTTCGTCGTGAACCTGCAGCAGGATGCGGATGCTTGTTTTTTCTTTCGACAGCCTTTTGTCAAGATTGATCATCGCCGTTTTTACTATGTCCGCGGCTGAACCCTGAATCGGCGTGTTAACCGCAATCCGTTCAGCAGCGGATTTTTCGGTTTTGTTATGCGAATTAATCGAAGGCACATAACGCCGCCGTCCCGATATTGTTGACACATAACCGCATTTTTCCGTTTTTCTGATTGTGTTCTCGATGAACGCGCGGACGCCTGAATATGTGTTAAAATAAGCCGTTATAAATTCCTGCGCTTTTGTTCTGTTGATGTTAAGTTCATTCGCGAGCCTGAACGCGCTCATTCCGTAAATGACGCCGAAATTAATCGTCTTTGCCATCCGCCGCTGTTCAGGTTTTACATCGATCTCATTTATGCCGAAAATTAATGACGCTGTGCGGGCGTGAACATCCTGAAACCCCTGCGAATCATTATTAAACGCGAACGCCGAAAGGAGATTTACATCCTGTGAAAGATGCGCGAGCACCATAAGTTCAATCTGGTTATAATCCGCGGAAATCAGCACGCTTCCCGGTTTCGCGATAAACGCTTCGCGGATGCGCCTTCCTTCTTCGGCGCGTACCGGAATATTCTGCATATTGGGTTCCCTGCTTGAAAGGCGCCCTGTCGCCGTGCCTGTCTGCACAAAACTTGTGTGTATCCTTCCGCGGCTGTCAGCCATGTCAGCTAACGTATCGACATACGTCGATTTTAATTTTGACAATGTGCGGTGGCGCAGGATTAAAGCCGGTACGGGGTCTTCGCGAGCGAGTATTTCAAGCGCGGCGGCGTCTGTCGANTATCCTGTNTTTGTTTTTTTTCCGGGATTTAATTTGCGTTCATTAAAAAGCACTTCCTGAAGCTGCTTAGTAGAAGAAAGATTAAATTCATGCCCTACAGTATTCCATGTATCCGATTGAATTTTAAAAAGCTCTTTAGTCAGTTCCTTTCCGTAGCTGACAAGCGCTTTCGGCTCAATCATTATNCCTTCGCCTTCCATTTCCGCGAGAATCGGNAGCAAAGGCATTTCCATATTTAAAAACAGATCGATAAATTCATATTTTTTTAAAATCGGCTCAAGGTGATGTTTCAGCCTGATGCAGAGATCCGCGTCTTCGCATGAATAGTTTACGGCGGTATCAAGCGAAACCGCGTCAAAATTGCGTCCTTTGGGAACAATGTCCATATATTTGATTGTTGTGCAGTCCAAAGTATATGAAGCAAGCGAATCAAGCGAGTAGCTGTTGCGCTCGGGATCGGCAAGCCATGCGGCTACCATTGTGTCCCATATTTTACACTTCCATCTTTCGATTCCCCATCCGCGGCTTACCTTGTAATCAAACTTTGCGTTATGCGCTACGATAGTCAGTTCGTCATCGTCGAATAACGGCGCGAAGAGCGCGCGGACTTTTTCCGGATCAAGAAATTCCGACGGCGGAGAAACTGCGTCTGCGTCAGGATTTACTCCGTGCGGAGCGACAGGCACATAAAACGCTTCTTTTGGTTTTAAAGCCAGTGAAATTCCGACGGGGTGCGAATTCCACGCGTCAAGCGAGTCTGTTTCAAAATCAAGCGCGAGAAGTTTCTGCTTTTTTGCTTTTTCCAGAACCGCTTCAAGTTCTTTAAAATCAAGGATTACCTTGTAAACGCCGTCGCCCAGTAAATCCTGATCGACAGCGGTATCGCGCAATCCGAAACCGATTTTTTGAATGGGACTTTCTTCGGTTGACTGTTCCTGATCTGAATTTTCCGCGGAGTGATCGCTTGTATCTGTTTTTTGAAATGTGTTTACCGCCGATCTTACGTTTTTATCAAGCTGTTTCGCGCTCTGGCGGATTCCCTCGCGCATCAGCACGCTTGCTCCCGCGCTGCGATCAAGGTTTTCAATTGACAGATCATTGTCTATGGAAGAAACCGGAAGCTGGACATCGCTGCGTAACTGAATCAGCGATTGCGAAAAATACGCGTCTTTTTTGCCGTCCGCTACTTTCTTTCCCGTCGAGCCTTCAATTGCCGCGATGTTTTTATAAATCTCGTCGAGTGAACCAAAGCGCGTCATCAATTTGATCGCGATCTTGTCTCCTATTCCCTTAACGCCGGGGACATTGTCGGAGTTGTCTCCCGTTAATGAAAGCAAGTCTAAAATTTTTTCCGGCTCAACGCCCCATTCGCTTTTTACTTCATCAGGGCCGACAATATCCCACGCGGGCCCGGAGCTTGAAGGAATCGCTTCTGTTCTTTTTATTTTCGCGGGNCGCAGTTCATATGTTCCGTCTCCCGCAAGCTGCAATAAATCCTTATCCGACGATAAAATATAACACTGCCTGTTTTCTTTTTTGCATGTTTGCGCAAGGGTTGCGAT
>WQTB01000148.1 GCA_009786495.1 Treponema sp. | reverse complement strand
TTTTCAATTACATTCTTACCCCAATTTGACAACTTGTCATAACCGGTAATTATAATTCTTGTAATTTCCATATTTGCATTTAACGCCTGCTTAATACATTCAATTCCCTCTACAAATATTTCATTTAACTTATTGCGTTTAATCCTGTTTTCCTTCAGGGATTTTATNATTTGNTATTCATCATTTTCTGTTTTAATTTTAATAATATTCATGCGTATTTACNTCTTTAAAACCACCGCTGCTTTTTAAAAACTATAATCATTACAACAGCGATAAAACCCATTACGCCAAGGACAATGGGATAAGCCATTTCATAATATAATTCAGGCATAAATTCAAAATTCATTCCGTAAATTCCCGCAATAAAAGTCAGCGGAATAAAAATGGCGGAAATCATTGCCAAAACTTTCATTACCTTGTTCAGCTGATACGACAGCACCGATAAATTTACTTCCATGATGTTTGAAAGCCATTCGCGGTAATGCTCTATCATTGTCACGGCATGATCCAGATTTTCATTCAAGTCATGCAAAAACGGCTTTATTTCCGCGCTCTGAAAAAATGTTTCATGCCGGGAAATAATTAAAAGATTTTCTTTTAACGGCAGAATCGCCCTTTTTATCTGCAGCAAATTCTTTTTTGTTTCCTGTATCTTCTCTATATACGTATTATCGCTTGTCTGCGTCGCGCACTCTTCAAAATATTCGATGTGTTCTTCCAAATGGTTTATGTTTAAACAATATTCGTCGACAGTTTTATCAATGATTAAATAAGCAAGATAATCAGTTTCCATTTTTCTTATGTCGCCTGTATTTTCAAGCAGTTTTTTTCTGATACTGTCGCATGAATCCCCTGAAAGTTCATGAAAAGTCAGTAAAACATTTTTCATTACAATTATGCTGATCTGGTCGATAATTAATTCGCTGATTTCTTCTTCTTTTGCGGGAATATGTTTTTTCTTTTTTTTCTCTGTATTCGCAATACGGTTATTTTTATTCTGCTTAATCGATTTTATGGACATATATCTGTATTCTTCAAATAATTCCAGCTTGGCCTGCTGTTCCGTGTGCAGAATATCTTCAATGGTTAAAGGATGAATTTCAAGCAGTTCGCCAAGACGCTTAATTGAATCAACATCTTTTAATCCACTGACATTTATCCATGACATGCCCGATTCATTTTTAATTTTGATTAATTCATCTATTGTTGAAACATTTTTCAGTTCCGCGGACGCGGAATTATATGTTAAAATTGATAACTTCATTTCTGAAGCAGGCCTGTCTCCTATATAAACAGGATTAACCAGCTGAAGATATTTTGATTTTAACAAAGCCATTTGCGTTTCTCCTTTTGTCTGTAAAATGTTTACACAAAAACAATATATTATAATTTAAATAAATATGATATACTTTATAGACAGGAGTCTATAAATGTTTAATACTCACCTTCTTCTTATAATTGCGTTAATCCTTTTTACAACAAAAGCTTTTTCAATTACCATGAAAAAAATTCATATGCCGCAGGTTATCGGCGCGCTTATCGGCGGGGTTATACTTGGGCCTGCTGTTTTTAATCTTATAGAACCGAATGAAACAATCAGCGCGATTGCTGAATTCGGAGTCATTTTCCTGCTGTTCTCCGCGGGAATGGAAACGGACTTCAGGCAGCTTAAAGGCATGTTAAAGCCTTCCCTTTTAATATCGGCTCTTGGCGTAGTCGTGGCGCTGGCCGGAGGCTTCGGCCTGGCGGTTGTGTTCAGCAAAACGCTCGGGCTCACGCTTTTTCAAAGTTTTTTTATCGGCGTTGTTATTGCGTCAATGTCTACAAGCATCATGGTAGAAACCCTTTCTGAAATGGGGAAGCTTAAAACAAAAACAGGAACCGCTCTTTTGGGGTCGTCCATTTTTGATGACATTCTGGTAATCATAGTTTTAGCGGTTACTCTTGGACTTGGTTCAAGCGGCATATCGCTGGTTTCGATAGGAATAATTTTTGTCAAGATAATCGCGTTTTTCGTGTTTGCCATTTTCGCAGGCCTTCTTGTAAATAAAATTTTCAATTGGGCGTTTGCAAGAAAAGGTGATAAACAAAGGTTTACGGTTTTCGCTATCGCATATTGTTTTTTAATGGCGTACCTTGCGGAACTCTTCGGACTTGCGGACATCACGGGCGCGTATATCGCAGGCGTCGCTTTTTGCAACACAAGATGCGTTGAATATCTTGAGACAAAAACGCACTGGCTTTCCTATATGTTTTTTACTCCCATATTCCTTGCGAACATCGGTATACACACATCGTTTGACGGAATGACAAGCGGCCTTGTTATATTCACTTTGTTCCTTGTTATTGTTTCGATACTGACAAAGGTGATCGGCTGCGGCCTCGGCGCGAAGCTTAGTAAATTTACAACAAGGGAAAGCCTTCAGGTAGGATTTGGAATGGTCGCCCGCGGAGAAGTGTCGTTCATTGTAGCGTCTAAAGGCATCGCGCTTGGATACTTAAGCTCCATCATGTATCCAAGCATAATAGTTGTTGTCCTTGTAACAGTCCTTGTTACGCCTTTATTGTTAAAATTGGCATATCCAAAAGAAAACAAATTAACTCCGTAAGGTTTTTTATTTGGCAAGTTTTTTAAACAGCTCCGTAAAAAGATTATCCCTGTTGATGTGATACACATAACGGTAGAAATGCCTGTTCGGATCAAAACTGTAATGATGATCATATTGAGGAATCGGGCTGTGTTCGAGCCTGTCCAGCATAAAATCCCCGTCCAAAAGCCAGCCGACAGCCGTTACATCCCAGATAACGCGCGTCCACGCCGGTATGCCGCTGTCGTGAACCGCGGCTTTTGTTGTAACATCCACAAGATAATCGCATAACTTATTTTTGCCGCGAAGCCAGTGTTCAAGTTCAGGCCCGCTTGCCGTAAACGCGGAAACCACTCCCATGCACGGAAGCTGAACCAGCGCTGCGCCGCATCCAAAAATTATTCTTGCCGCCGCTACATCCTGCGACAAATTGAATTCCGCGTTATCAGGCCAGTGAAGCGCGTTTCCGCCAAGCCATATAATTACAATCCTGCCAGTTATTTCCGGTTTCATTAAAATTGCAGAAGCAATATTTGTAATCGCTCCGATACTGATGACGTATAACGGCTTTTCAAACGAATACTGCATCGCAAGATCCGCAAGATGCCTTGCCGCATCAGATTCTGCGTATTCTGTTTCGCTTTTCAGATAATGCCTTGAACCGCGTTTTACAAGCGGCGTTAGATCGCTTTCNCGTTCCATTAACGCAAGCACATTTAAAATTTCGTTATAACTTTTTTCCATGCCGTCAGCCGGGCTTTCCGAATTCTGATTAAAAAAAGGAGCCGCGTAAATTCCCTTAAGGCGGAGCTTTTCGTCCGATTTAATTAAAAACGCAAGCGCGAATTGATCGTCAACTTCATTGAACGTATCCGTGTCAAGAACAACGTCAACCTTCCCCGCNGGCTTTTCAAGAAGCCTTAAAAGATTTTCATTTGAATTTTTAAACTGGTCCATTTCGATTTTCTCCGGCCATTGGAATTTTTACCGCTTTTATAATATCATATTTTCATGAAAGTTTTATGTTACGGATCGATTAATATCGATTTGCTTTTTGAAGTTGATCATATTGCAAGACCCGGAGAAACTGTCAGCGGGAAATCATTTGTAAAAAGCGCAGGGGGCAAAGGCGCGAATCAGGCGGCTTCTCTTTCAAAAGCCGGTTTAAACGTTTTTATGGCGGGAAAAACAGGCGCCGACGGAAACTTCATTTTGGAGCTTCTTGAATCATACGGCGTTAATACAGATTTTGTCGTTAAAAACTCAGACTCTTCGGGACAGGCTGTTATACAAATTGATAAAAACGGCCAGAACTCAATTGTTCTTTACCCGGGCGGAAACTTTGAAATTACAAATAAAGAAATTGAAGAAACTATCGCGCAATTTAATTCAGGCGATATCATCGTACTGCAGAATGAAATAAATAATACCGGTTTAATCATTGAACGCGCCAAAAAACAGGGAATGAGAATTTGTTTTAATCCGTCGCCGTATAACGATAAAATCGCGGAAGCGGTTTCCGGTTCGCGTTCTTTTTTAAATTCCGTAAACTGGCTTTTCGTGAATGAAATTGAGGGAGCCGCAGTTACAGGGCTTCCATACAAAAGCGCGAATGAAGCAATTCTTAAAAGCCTTGTAAAAATGTTTCCCGAAACAGAAATTATACTAACCACGGGAGAAGATGGAGCGTTTTACGGCTTTGAAAAAACAATTGTTAAAACAGAAATTGTTAAAACGCCTGTGGCTGACACAACGGGAGCAGGCGATACGTTT
>WQTB01000147.1 GCA_009786495.1 Treponema sp. | reverse complement strand
TCCATGCGGCGTTTTCCGTTCCTTGTGTAATTTTTGATCGGGTTTCCAAGAATGCTCGAATTAGGCGCGGAAATATAAATGCCGTCAGGCGTTTCAAGTATTGTTGTAAGCAGATTGATCTGTTTTACAGTGCCGCCGATGGAAGTAAACTCGATATATTCACCGATGCGGATGCATTCCATCACAATCAAAATAATCCCTGAAACAAGATTTCCAAGAAGGTCTTTAAGCGCAAGACCGATAGCGACGCCTGCAACGCCAAGGACCGCGAGTATGCTGGATGTATTTACGCCAAAGAGATTTAAAATCATGATGCCGCAGATAATCAATATCCCGTAACGGACAAGTGCTTTTAAAAATGACATTACAAGTCCATGATCCGGCAGATGTTTTGAATTGGCCTTTTTGATTATTTTTTGCGCTCCCTTGGAAAGCGCAATGCCGATTGCAAGAATGAGTATCGCAATCGCAATGTTTTTCGCAAGCGTAATAATCGTGTCTGAATGCGTTTCCCAAAGATTAATTAACTGCTGTCCCATTCGCGTTATCCAAGTTCAATCGAGCGTTTCCATGCCGCTTCGACTGCTTTAATTATCGTGCTGCGGAACGCGCCTTCTTCAAGCGCACTTATGCCGGCGATTGTTGTGCCGCCTGGTGACGCTACCATATCTTTAAGTTCGCCAGGATGCTTTCCTGTCTCTTTTACCATTGCGGAGGCTCCGAACACTGTCTGGGCGGCATAAGACAGAGCCTTGTCCCTTGGAAGGCCTGCGCGCACCGCGCCGTCCGCAAGCGCTTCTATAAAAATATAAACGTACGCGGGCCCTGAGCCTGAAAGCCCTGTGACCGCGTCCATAAATTTTTCTTCAAGGACATCAACAATACCAGCTGCTCCAAGAATTTTTTTAGTTTCATTTATTTTCTGTTCCGGCGTTTCAGGCGAAGCCGACATCACGATCATTCCCTTGCCGACAAGAGCCGGCGTATTCGGCATTATGCGGATAACAGGCGTTTTTAACCCGATTGCTTCCTGTATTTTCGCAACTGTCCAGCCCGCCGCCATTGAAACAAGCAAGGGCGCGCCGCCTTTCTCCAGCCTGTTTTTTAGTACGGGTGAAATTTCATTTAACACATCTTTTAAAATCTGGGGCTTTACGGCAAGAAAAATAATATCGCCTGCTTGCGCGGCCTTCGTATTGTTTTCCGCGGTCTTTACTCCAAGAGAAGCCGCCGCATCTTTTGCCTTTTGAAAAACAGAATCTGTTATAATTATTTCATGTTCTTTTGATATCCCTTTCATAAGGGCGCAGCCCATATTACCGCTTCCGATACACGCAATCACGCTCATTTTTTCAGTCTACTCCCGCGGCTTTGCGAAAGCGTTTAACGGTCGCAGCCGCAATCGGGCGCGCTTTTTGCGCGCCTTGTTCCAGAATTTTATCAAGCGCGGGAATGTCCGCCATGATTGCGTCATACCGTTCGCGGATTGGCGAAAGGGTTCTGTTTATTACGCTAAAGAGTTCNTCCTTGGCGTCCCCCCAGCCCATGCCGCCTGAGCGGAAACGCTTTGCCAAAGACTCCTGNTCTTGCGCGCAGGCGAATAATTTATANAGCTGATAAATCTGGCTTTCATCGGGATTNTTTGGCTCTTCCACAGTCTGGGAATTTGTCGTTATGCGCATAATTGTTTTTCNAAGAATTTTTTCAGGCGCGAAAAGCGGTATTACATTATTGTAACTNTTGCTCATTTTCCGCCCGTCAAGCCCGGGAATGACAGCCGAGTCATCCTGAACTCCCGCCTGCGGAATTTTTAGAACCTGCTGTTTGTAATTCGCGTTCACAGACTGCGCGATATCCTGCGCCATCTCGATATGCTGTTCCTGATCCCTTCCTACGGGAACTATATCTGAATCAAAAATGATGATGTCAGCNGCCATCAGCACAGGGTATGTAAAAAGCCCCATATTGATTCCGGCGTCGGTATCGTTGTCTTTTTCGGTATTTTTCTGGACCGCGTCCTTGTACGCGTGAGCGCGGTTCATCAGCCCTTTTGANGTAAACGCCATCAGCATTGTCGCAAGNTCAAAAACTTCCGGGATTGAACTCTGTCTGTAAAAAATAACTTTGTCAGGATCAAGNCCTGAAGCAAGCCATCCTGCCGCGACCTGTCTTATTGATGAATTAAGCTCCTTTGGATCCTTCATTGTGTTAAGCGCGTGGTAATCGGCGATAAAATATCGGGCATCGTAGTCTTTCGCAAGTTCAAGCGCGGGTTTTATCGCGCCNAAATAATTTCCGATGTGAAGGTCGCCTGTAGGTTTAATCCCTGTGAGTGAAANTTTTCTCATGCTATTAATTTAATGATTTTGCAAATAATAGTAAATAGTACGCAATGTGTATCGCCGCAAGTAGCAATGATTAATATAAGAAGGTATAATTTTTATTAATGAAGATATGCTAAGAAAGATTAAAATTCCCGATATCCTTATTATTATGCTGGCTGCTATAATAACTTTTTATTCCGCGTATCTTGCGTACATAAAGCCGCGCGGACAGACGTATATTTTAATACAGGCGGAAGAAGGGAAGTGGGTCTATCCTGTTAACGCGCATGAAACAGTTACAGTAAACGGCGTTATAGGCGATACTGTAATTAAGATCGAAGACAGCCGCGCGTGGATTGAATCGTCACCNTGTG
The DNA here is from genome assembly GCA_009786495.1 of Treponema sp. Next base: position 1,666 of record WQTB01000147.1, on the reverse strand, counting down.
ATAACAAAACCTGTATCGCAGCGGGAAAAATTTCNAGGCAGGGCGAGTGGGCGGCATGTCTTCCAAATAATGTTTTACTGCTGCTTTACGGCAGCGCAGAAATTAAGGATGACAATATTGACAGTATCGCATGGTAAAAATTTAATTTGTAAAAAAATTGCGCCGAATGAAACGCAGGTTTTTCAAATTGCGCTTTTTGGAGCGCTTTGCCTTTTTCTTTCCGCAGTCGAATACATGATACCAAAGCCGCTTCCTTTTCTGCGCATCGGGCTTGCGAATCTTCCTATCATGCTTGCTCTGGGTATTTTTCCGTTNCGCGGATTTTTAATTTTAATTTGCATAAAAATTTCAGGGCAGGCTCTTGTAACAGGAACATTATTNTCGTATGTTTTTTTATTTTCGTTTACAGGCACTTTTCTGTCTGCGNTGACAATGTTTTTCCTGCGCCGTNCATTCAAAGAGCGNATAACATTCGCAGGAATCGGAACCGCNGGCGCGTTTATTTCCAATTTATCGCAGCTTTTTCTTGCGCGTGTTTTTATCTTCGGCGAAAACACATTCTATATCGCTCCCTTGTTTTTTGCTACAGGTCTTGTAACAGGGATTATTCTTGGCGTATTCTGCGAAGCGTTTACAAAAAAATCAGTCTGGTACAAAAACTATTTATGTCAGCACGCGGAGTTTTAAAGGAATATGCCGTGAGTAGAACTGAAATATATAATAATTTTTTCAGCGCGAAAGCTCTTTTTGTTTCAGGGCTTTTAATAATGCCCGCGCTTCTTTTTAATCCCGTAACGGAGCTAAGGATAATTCAATTTCTGTTTTTTTGGCTTCTTGCTATATTGGCGGGAAAAAAAATTAATTTTATTTTTACAATTATTGTAACTTTATTTATAATTGCGTTTAACCTGATTATTCCGTACGGAAAAGTTTTATTCTCCATTGGAATTTTTAAAATTACTTCAGGCGCGCTTGAAGCAGGCATTCACCGGGCAGTAACGCTTCAGGCGCTTGTGATGCTGTCTAAAGCGATTGTAAGGCAGGATTTGAAACTTCACGGCGGCTTCGGCATTATTTTAAGCGAATCCTTGCGGATATTTTCAACGCTGACGGGAAGGAAATATAATTTTTTCCGAAGCGCCGGCAGACGGGAAGGAATTATCGCCAGTATTGACAGCGTAATGATTGAAATTTCATCCGCGGCGGAGCGGCCAGAAAGCGGAGAGCCGTCCGCAGATAATGTTCACATAACAAAAACAAAACCCGCAGGCTTTGTTATATTAGCCGCGGTTATAATTTTATCGTGGCTCCCTTGGATTACTTTTATTTCTTAATAAAATATGTTTTATCAGTCAGTGTAAAATCAGCGCCGGCTGTTGTTCTTACGCTCCTGTCTTCAAATACAAAGACAGCTTCGATGCCGTCAAGCGATTCTATCAGGGCGAAGCCTTTTTCAAAGCCAAGAACGAAGACTGCGGTGGAAAGGGCGTCCGCGTCCATGGAAACGTCTGCGGTTACGGTGACAGATATTAATCCGTTTTGGGCAGGGTATCCAAGCGGCGGATTAAAAAGGTGATGATACCTTATTCCGTCATTTTCAAAATATCTTTCGTAAGTTCCGGAAGTTACAACTGTTTTTGATTCATTCGGCGCCGCCGTTATCTGC
>WQTB01000146.1 GCA_009786495.1 Treponema sp. | reverse complement strand
ACGGAACATGACAGGGAAAAATTTGAAATGGCGGCGCAGGCCATTCAGGAATCCATTGACATTATTACAGGCGATTATTCCGTTCAGGCTCATTTTGGAATGCGCTGGTTTTCTAACATTATACGCAACGCAAAAAACCCGTCGTTATGCGAAAATCAGGCGAAGCTTCCAGTACAGGTAAAGCGCGCCGCAATTGCGGCAGCAGGCCCTTCGCTTGATTCGCAAATGGAATCAATCGCAAAGATGAAATATGAAGGCGTTTATATTATCAGCACCGATACAGCGTCAGGCGCTCTTGTTCAGTCGGGAATTGAGCCTGATGTAATAGTATCCATCGATTGCCAGCACATAAGCTATTATCATTTTACGGGAAGCCTGTTACGCGAAAAACTGCGAAGCGTTCCGCTTGTTCTTGATATCGCAAGCCCTCCCCTATTGAGCGGACTTTGCGCCTTCCCTGTATTTTTCGCAAGCGGTCATCCGTTTGCGCGGTACATCTGCGCCCAATGGCGGTCTTTGCCGCAGCTTGACACCTCAGGCGGAAACGTGACATATACATGCCTTTCCCTAGCAGAGCGCCTCGGCGCAGATCACATAACGATCTTCGGCGCGGATTTTTCATACATCGGCAGCCGGACTTACGCAAGGGGCGCTTACATAAATCCGTATTTTTCGGCAAGACAGAACCGGCTTTCTGCACTGGAAGCGCAAATGTCTTCATTCCTTTACAGAAGCCCCTTTCTTGCGCAGGAAGGCGAAAAAAAGATTTACCGCGAAACATCGTCCCTTCGCCATTACCGCAGAAAGCTTGAAGAAAAAGCGTCAATGATGCAGGCTCATGTTGAATGCGCCAAAGGGTTCGGTCCGACTGTAATAATTGAAAATAAAAACTGCGGAGCAGGGAAAAAAGAATACGAAGACGGAAATATCAAAATGAATTTGAGCGGAATTGAATTTCTTGCGCAGTACAGGGACGGCATCGCGTCGCTTCCAAAAGCCGGCGGAACGGACGATTATTTCAATCTTTTAAACGCAAAAGAAAAATTAATTTTTACCACTTTGCTCCCGTTTGCTGCGGCAATCAGAAAAAGAAATCCGCGCTTAAAATCCGCGGATGTTATAGAAGAAACAAAAAAACTCTGCGTCATGAAGATCGATGCTGTGCTGTAACTAAATCTCCGCGGGAAACTGCCTTATAAAATTATTTTCAGCGTTTCTTATAAGTGAAAGCGCTCTTGAAAAAACCGGTATAAATTCTACGGGATTTTCAAGGAGGAGCTCGGCTGTTATCGAAACAATTATCCTTAGGGAATCGTCGGAGGATATCGAGATTTTGGCTACTTTGGAAAGCCTGTTTGCGTCGTTCGCGGCGTTAAGCGCGTCTTCCCTTGAAACTATGCCAAGGCTGAACCCCATATAAATCTGAAAGAACATCAGATCCCTGTCATCAACTATGATAAAGTAATTGGCTCCCGATACCTTAAACTGAATATCGCCGTCAACATCAACTAACGGCATATATCCTTCCTGGCGAAGATACTCCATATAAATGCTCTGGAGATCTTCCTTTGTCCATTCAACTGCGGCGGAAATTTCTGTTTCATCCTGCGCAGCCGCGGGAATAATCGCAAAAAATCCCAGAATTAAAACAGCGGTAAGGATTTTGCGCTGAGAATTACGCTGAAAGACGCACAAATTCGCCATAAAATCTCCTTAAATTGCGTATAAATTACATTTTCCTATTATAAATTATAAATCACCAATTTGATTTGTCAATACTTGCGGTAAAACTGACTGATTATTAACCTAAGCTTAAAGAAAACCGTTTTTATCAATTATTAACATCAAACGCGAATGCGGCGTATCCGACAAATGAATCAGGCGTATTGCCGTCCGTGCCAGCGTCAGCGGAAGTCGCGTAATCAAGAAGGCGGGCTTTGTAACCTTGCGCAAAACCCATTGCGCCAAGCACCGCGCCCGCAGAACATGATGATGAATCTTCATTCGCGCGGCGCAGAACTTCATCAGCGTCACCTGATTCGACAGCTTTGATAAAGGCGGCGTCATTAACTTCGCGCACCCATCGTAACGCGTCTTTGCCGCTGCCTTTGGGAGCAAAACCGTAATTCCCGCCGTAATGAGTTAAATCAGTGGACGCAAGCGCGTTTACCTTTATTCCAAGCTCGCTTGCAATCCGGCGTATTGTTTTACCAGCTTCATACGATCCCGCGCCGGACGGAAGACGCAGCCATAAAAGTTCAGCGTCAGGAAAAAAATAATGAGCCATCGGAAGAAGCGTTTCCACAGTATTGTCCCTGTACCGGTCTTCCGCCCCGTCAAGTTCCGTTAAAAGCGTTTCTCTTAACTTTGCATTAATTCGCATCGAGCCGAACGGCGTACGTACGGCGTCTTCCATCGCGAAAAGAGCCGGCGAAGACGCGCTTAAATGTCCGCCGATAATAACAATTGTATCTGGCGCGGGATTAAGGCTTGATACGCCGATTGCGGCTGTCCTGCCGCTGTAGTACCAGCCTGCGTGCGGAGAAACCGCCGCGCAGCCGTAAATGCCGTTTTTTTCCGCTTCTTTTTTGAAACCGGACAAGAAAGCCGACACAGAACCTGCATCCCGGGGGTACCATCCTGCAGGCAGTGAATATTCTCTTATTTGCATATAAAATCTTCCGATAATTATATCAGAGAAATAATTATATGGATATAAAAAATAACAAGACAGGCATGGCTGGAAGATTTATCGGCGGCTCAATAATCGCGGCAGCCTGTATAGTCATTTATATGTTTGCCCTGATTCAGGGAGCGGTACGGATATATATGAGCATTGAACAGCGCAAGGTAACGGCGGAACAGGAATTCGACAGAATTGTTTCGCTTGCGCATAGCGCCGGAAATCAGGGTTTTATGGATCAGAATTTTATCAGGACCATGAATTCAGCCCTTACATCCAGTAAAAGCATTGAAGCGCTGATTATCACAGGCGCGGATTCTGGATACACGTTTGAAAAACAGGAAGGACACGCCATATCATGGGTGAATAATTCGCCGAGATTTAATTCAAAATTCAGCTTTTTAAAACAGGACCTGTACAGGCCTTTATCAATTCCCGATGTACGCAACGCGAATATCAAGGCGGTAGCCGGCGCTTTTGATTACGATGAAATAACAAAGATATTAAAAGAAACACTTATAATTATTCTCGCCGGGTTCGCTCTCGCTTTCTTTACAATGCTTTTGCAGCTTCTTGTTAAAAAACCGTTTAGGGGTCAGATGGTCAATGTAAAAAGCGGCGGGCAAAAAACCAAACCTGTCCGCATTTTTGAAGAAGAACAGAACGTGTTCCCCGAAACTGAAACGCCGCCCAAGGGGCTTTATTCCGAACGCACAAATATCGGCTGGGAAGAATACATTAAAGACCGCCTTGATTCAGAGCTGCACCGCTGCTCTTCCGCGGAAAAAGATTTATCTTTGATTCTTGCGGAATTTATTAATATCACAAACGACGATATGTTTAAAACAATTACGGAGACCGCGGTTAATTTCTTCACATCGCGGGATCTTCTTTTTGAATACGGAAGATGGGGCATTGCGGTGCTTCTTCCCGGCAATGTGCTTGACGATTCAATCGCGAAATCGGAAAAATTTTACCAGAGAATAACCGATAAATTCCCAGGCAGTTTTTCGCATGGGAGCGGCACAAAACTCTGCATAGGCCTTACTTCGCGGTCAGGAAGGCTTTTAAGCGCGGACAGGCTGATGCTTGAAGCAAGGGAAGCGCTAAAAAAAGCGAAGAACGAAACCAGAACNTCAATCATCGCGTTTAAAAGCGATCCCGAAAAATACAGNGCGTTTATAGCAGCTCAAAACTAGAAGCTGTTCTTAAAAGACGCGTAGTTACCCAAAGCGGAAGCACATAGGTNAGGNNGCCGCCATTAATTTTCGCGTAACGCTTGTTTACTTCGTCAGGNTCGCTGATTCCGATTGTAACGGTTCTTCCGTTTCCTAATTCCAGAACAATTCTTGAGTAATTAAAATCATATTCAGATACCAAATCAGGCTCTATAAAATCGTCGCCTTCNGCGTTCACTATAAAACTTACATAATTTTCTATGCCGTTTATGTCAGGATTTTCGATATTGACGCCCGATACTATCCATTCCCTGCCGCGTCTTGCGAAAACCTGGGTTTCACTTTCGTTGTAAACTGTTACTCTTTGCACGCTGCTTGAATTTAAGCTGCCGTCCGCGCTTTCAGGAAACAGGCGAAGGTTATACCAGCCTGAAAAAGAGCCTGAGATGTACGCGTATATACTTGAATCCCCTGACCGGACTTCATTCTGGCCTACCTTGCGGAA
>WQTB01000145.1 GCA_009786495.1 Treponema sp. | reverse complement strand
AGTTTGATAAGTTTGTTAAACGCGTACTCGCGCACAAAATCAAGATAGTGAATCCATTCTGAAACGCCCGCTACCTTTACCACGATGCCCCTTTCGCTCATAAGCTCGATTAATTCGCCCACGGCAAAATCATCGCGGCGCACATAAATTTCACCCACAATCAAAACCTTGGGGCAGTCTGTTACTTTTCGCTTTAAAGGAATTTTTTTAACGTCAGAAGCGACATTTTCAAGTTCCTTCCACATTTCCTTCGGATTGTGTTCAACTGCGTGCATTACGCGCCGCCAAGAAGCTTCAAAATCTTTTTCAGCTTTCTTCGGATCAACTGCAGTCGCCAGTAACGAACACTGAATGTCTTTTAAATAGTCAGATAACACAAGCCCCACCCACATCTGCTTCGCGAAATTTCCTCCAAGCTCCGTGTATGAATTGTCGGCGGATAAAATAAAAACCACTACGTTTTCCAATCGCAGGTCGCGGAAAAGATTTTCGTAGTAGACATAATACTGCCCCGTTCTGCACGGGCCAGTTGTTATCGGCACAAACAAAAGATAAAGCTCATCTTTTTTGTATTTNCCGCTGAAGAAAAACTCAAGCGCGCTTCCAAGAACAAGATGGCTCGGGACGCATTCCTTTCCTGACGCNTGNGCGCGNGCGATCTGTATCGTCCTGTTAGTTGCAACAGGAAGCGCCTGCGCGTTTATTCCAAGGCTTCGTACAGCCGCTCCCATGTATTCTGTGGAAATATTTCCCATGTTGGACAAAAGCACCTTCACCCTTTTGTTGCCGATAACGGGGATTTTCTCGCCCGTTTTTATATTGTCTATGCGAAGATCAAATTCACCCGAAGCGGTTTTTTCGCTTACAAAACGAAGGCTGTTATCGTAACGGGAGCTTGTAAGCGCGTCTTTTTTCGCGCGGTATCCGTCGATAATGTCGAGGAACGCCTCTACGCGCGTGTCAACGCCCGCGTCCGCGGAATGTGAATCAAGTTCCAAAACAAGGAAGGGTTTTTGCCCCATTATCCATTTTACGTAGTGGAGAATAAATGAATCAGGCGCGCATGAAAAATTGGAAATGAACGCAAGATAGATATTGTCTTCTTTTTTTAGAAGGCTCGCCGTTTTTAAATCCTGCTGTCCGAAGAACCAGTACATATTCGGAAAAATATTTTCATCGCGGAAAGGGAGAATGTCAAACGGAATGATCGAATATCCCCTTGTTGTAAACTTGCGCGGGATGCCCATGTTCGCTTCCGGTGTAAAGGCGTTGTAAGGCCGTCCAAGCAAAGCGATGACGGGGCGGTCCGCTTTTCGCGCGTCTTCAAGAGCTTTAAGCCCCATTTTTTCTGCCGCTTCAAAATACGCTTTTTGTTTTGCAAGAGCTGTATCGAACGCGGCCTTTGTTTCTGCTTCGCTTATTCCAAGAAGTTTTGTCATTTCGCAGAAAAGCTCAAGCGCTTTTCCTTCGCCGAATTTAAAACTGACAACTAACGGCAGCCACCGCTTTTTATCAATGTCAGGGAACGCTTTGTCCATGTAATACGGAAGAGCCTGCGTTATCGGGCAGAAGTTCGCGTGAACTTTTTCTTCGTAACTTGGCATGTCGCGGAAATGCACAAGCAGCACATAGTCCGCGTTTTTGTCGAGACAGTCCTGTATCGCGCCGTGCGCGATTTCAGCCGGGAAGCAGTACTGCGCCTCAGCGCGCGCGACGCCTGCGTGCGCGACTTCGGTAGAAAGATACGTTTTAATTCCCAGTTCATGGAAGAACCAGCTGTAAAGCGGATATAACGTATGCACGGAAAAAGCGCGCGGGATTCCAATGGTATAAGAGCGTTTAGAATCATTCATTTCGGCAGGCGCTGCGAATTCCTCATAAAGCATTTTCTGGCGTTTTTCGACATAATCAAAAACAGGGATGTCCTTTACCTGCTTTCTCATGTTTGTGTACTTGTTGCATCTTCCGCCGAACATGTACTTGTGATTATTTACATTTAACACCTGAATCGGGCACAGGTTTTCGCATGCCTGACAGGCGAAGACGCGCTCATAACCGATGTCGCGGTTGATGATGTCGTCTAACACAATGCTCTGTTCNGAAAGCAGNCCTTCATTGCGTTTTCGCTTTGCGAGTAATGCGACGCCGAAACATCCCATAAGTTCAGGCGAAGGCGGAACAAGAATTTCTTTGTTAATAAGCATCGCGAAGGCAAGGGGAACAGCGGGGTTTTTGGCGACCCCGCCCTGTAAAAATATTTTTCCGCCGATTGTGCGGTTTCCGACAACACGGTTAAGATAATTCGCCACGATGGAACAAACAATCCCCGCCGTGATGTTTTCCCTTCCCGCGCCCTGCTGCACCGCCTTGCGGATATCGCTATTGATAAACGCCGAGCAGTGCTCGCCGAATTTACAGGGAGCGTTTGCGTCTAACGCAACCGGCCCGATGTCTTTCGCGCTGTGAATCGACAAATCGCCTGATGCCGATTCTTCAAGAAACGATCCGGTCCCGGCGGAGCAGGCTTCGTTCATCGCGTAATCGATCGGCACGCCGTTTTTTAAAAGCACATACTTGGCGTCCTGCCCGCCGATTTCAAAAATCGTTTCAACTTCGTTATCAAAATAGGTTGTCCCCACAGAGTGCGCNATAATTTCATTGTAAACGCCTGATGTTTCCAGAAACACNCCNAGAATTTCACGGCTTGATCCTGTTGTAGAAACAAGGCGGATATCGATATTTTTACTGCCTGTGTCCGCGATAATTTTTTCCTGAATTATTTTNAGACATTCCTTAAGCGCTTTTACAGGATCGCCGTGGGTGCGCCCGTAGTGGCTCGCAACAATTTCATCGGATTCGATATCGACAAGACACGCTTTTGTCGTGGTGGAACCGCCGTCAACGCCGAGAATATAGCGGCGGCCAGCGCGCGCCTTTCCATCAGGCTTTTCAAAAAATTTAACTTTGTTTTTAAAATCGCGTAACGCGCCCAGAGTTCCGAAGCGCACGTCATTGGCGCGCAGTAATTTTTCCGCAGGCGGCAGAATGCTGCCTGAATCCTGAGCCATAACCGCGGCTCCCAGCGCTTCAAAAACAGCCGCGGTATCGGGAATGATAAATTCGATCGCGGGAGCCTTTTCGCGGATAAAGCGGATGATGTGCCTGTTAAGCGTAATGCCGCCTGTAAGCGCTACCCTGCCCGATGTGACCTTCGCGCGTTTTAAAAAATCGATAACCTTAACCGCCATCACGTCGGAAAGAGAGAGAACGATATCGTCCTTTGTCGCTTCTCGCTTATTAAGCCTGTGGGTGCAGTCGCTCTTCATAAAAACGGAACAGCGCGTTGAAAGAGCGTACACTTTCGCNGTGTCAGGCACCTTTTCGATGTCATCGAGCGTCATGTCCATACGGGCAAGCTGCTGCTTTAAAAACTCGCCCGTGCCGCTTGCGCATTTATTACCGGAGAAATTGTTGATTATCTTGCCGTTCGCATCAAGCGAATAAACGATTAAATCTTCGCCTCCCATGCTGACAACAGCGTCCGCTTTAATGCCAAGACTGCGAAGCGCCGCTTCTACACAAAGCGGCTCCAAAGTACCCGACACATCGAACATAAACCGGCCTTCGTTGCCTGTTACAAGCGCTTTAATTCCATCGCGGATATTGCCTTCGGCAAGAAGCTTGTGAACAGCCGCGCTGAAATCCCCTTCATGCGGCGTTGAAGCAGTCCATGTNACTTTNCCATTATCTAAAAGAGCCATTTTAAGGCTNGTCGACCCAATNTTAATGCCAAGCGATTTCCCGGCAATAGCCGCGTTTTCATTTTGATTGCGCATTTTGACAGTCTAGCCTGCAAGGGGAGATGGTTCAAGAGGGCTATAAATAATCAAAAAACCAAAAAAAACTGATTTTCAGCGCCGAAGCAGTTCCATTGATTTTAATACCGCTTTTTCATCGACCAGCTTTCCTGTGATGTATTTATGAATGATGCTGGAAATAAGCGTCTGGTAGGGAATGCCTTCTTCCGCTGATCTCTGCTTGACCTTTTCGATATCGTATTCNGATATTCGTATATTGATGTTTTTTGTTTTATTGGCGGAATTAACTATTGATTCAACTTCGTTCATCTCCGCNGATGTAAGCGGAATAAATTTTTCTGCGTTATCTTCGATTGACTTTTCAAAATCATCAAGATAACCGCTTTTTAATTCTGATACGATGCTCTCCTTTGAATTCAGAACCTGATAAATTTTAGATTTATTTTTCATTTATGACCTCCATACATTTTATGGTACTTGCGGCTTGGAAAAACCGTTTTTAGAATGATATTCTTTTCCCTATCGATGATAAACGGAACAACATAGGTATAATCATTAAAAGGGATAACAAATATTTTTTGATCTTC
>WQTB01000144.1 GCA_009786495.1 Treponema sp. | reverse complement strand
GTAAAACCGCGGACACGCAAAAGACCGTGCAGAACGCCTGAGCGTTCGTAGCGGTACACTGTGCCTAGTTCCGCCCAGCGAAGCGGCAGGTCGCGGTAAGAATGTCCCTTGTTGTTGTAAATCAATAAATGGAAAGGACAGTTCATCGGTTTGATGTAATAATTTTGTTTATCGATCTCCATCGGGCTGTACATATTTTCCTTGTAAAAACCAAGGTGGCCTGACGTTTCCCACAGCCAGCTTTTTCCGATGTGCGGCGTGTAAAGAATTTCGTAGCCGTTGCGGTAATGTTCCCTGCGCCAGAAATCTTCGAGCGCGACTCTCATTCTTCCGCCGTTCGGGTGCCAGTAAATTAATCCCGCGCCCGCTTCTTCATGAATCGAAAAAAGTTCCATTTCCTTTCCGACACGGCGGTGATCCCTTTTTTCAACTTCTTCAAGGAACGCAAGGTGCGCCTTTAATTCTTTGGGATTTTCCCACGCAGTTCCGTAAATGCGCGTGAGCATCGCTTTTTTTTCATCGCCTCTCCAGTAAGCGCCCGCTATGCTTTGAAGCCTGAACGCGGCGGAATTAATTTCCCTTGTGTTAGCGACATGCGGCCCCCTGCAAAGATCAGCCCAGTGCGTTGTCCCGTCCGCGCCGCGGTTTTCATATACAGATATTTCTTCATTATCCGGCAGTTCATTAATTAATTCTGTCTTAAATTGTTCACCCGCGAACCGCGAAAGCGCGTCCGCGCGGCTCATCGTTACTTTAACAAAATCCTGGCGGCTGTCGATGATTTTTTTCATCTCNGTTTCGATTGTAACGATATCATCAGTTGATATGGGACGCGGCAGAAGGAAATCGTAATAAAAACCGTTTTCNATCGCAGGNCCGATGGCGGTCTTTGTTCCGGGAAAAAGTTTTACAACAGCCTGCGCCATGATATGGCTTACTGAATGGCGGATGACTTCCAATTTTTGGTTAGCTTCCGGTTTTTCGTTTTGTTTATTTTCTGACATGAAAAGAGAATAACATTTGCAAAAGTAAAAATCTACTGTATCAATAAAACCCTTTATATGTTATCATGGTTGTCATGGATAAAAACCTGTTACACGAACTTGACTCCGCGGAAAAAGTCAGCCGCGGGCTTGTTTTGGATATAGGCACTATCGAAGGTCTCAGAAAAATGCCAATTGATGTGTTTGAAGGGATGTATCTTGGCAAAGTTTTTAATAACGCGCTTGTTTTGTGTCTTGATATACGCAATTTCAGCGATTTTTTATGCAATAACGACGACAATACGGTTTTTAAACTGATTAAGGAATTTACTTCAAATCTCTTATCATGCATAAATCAATTCGGTTACGGCTGTTCCTATTACAAGCTTATGGGAGACGGCGTGTTTATCATTTGGGATGAAACCACGCAGGATGCGATCACGGAAGCGCTTACGATTTTTAATCTTTACACGGAATTTTTAAACGACGAACTTTTTAAACAACATGACTGTTTAAGCCTTGCCGGCGCGCTTGTTCTGGAAAAAGTTTACAAGTTTGAAATATCCGCGGAGCTTTCAGAATTAAAATACCGCGATTATATCGGCTACGGAATTAATCTTGCGTGCAGGCTGCAGACTCTTGCGAACGCGAACGAATTAATACTCAATGAACTGCTTGTTCATACGGGCGGCGTTCCGTACCGCGTCAATTCATCGCCGGATACAATAAAAGATCTTTTACATCTTAAGGGCCTTAAAGACGAAGACCGCATGAGCTTATTTTTTTACAATAAACAATAAAGCGAGGATCACATGAATTTTCCAAGAACAACAGTCGCAGGCGTTTCGCTGCCAAGGCTGCTAATAGGTTCAAACTGGATATTCGGATGGAGCCATACAAGCCATGCCGCCGACGTTTACATTAAAGAACAGCATTCAAAACCCGAATCTACGTTAGCTGTCATAAACGCGTTTTTAAGCTACGGCATAGACGCGATGATGGCGCCTTTTGCGTCCCATCCCGACGCGGAAAAAAGAATAAAGGAAATTCAGGACAAAACCGGAAAAAAACTTATATTGATCGATACGCCGATTCTTAATATGGATGACAATGAAGCAGCCCGTAAAGAAGCAAAGGCAGTAATAAAAAACAGCGCGCAAATCGGAAGTAAATTCTGCCTTATCCATCACGCTTCATGCGAACAGCTTATAAACAAAAACAAACAGACAATGGACAGGTTAAGCGATTATACCGATATGATCCGCGAAGCGGGGCTTATCCCCGGTCTTTCAGCTCACATGCCGGAAGTTATTCAATACGCCGATAAAAACAATTACGATGTTGAAACATACATTCAGCTTTTTAACTGTATGGGTTTTCTGATGCAGGTAGAAATTGAATCTGTTATACGAATAGTTCATGAAGCTAAAAAACCTGTTATGACAATTAAGCCGATGGCCGCGGGACGCACCACTCCCTATGTCGGGCTTACATTCAACTGGAATGTTTTAAGACCCCAGGACATGATCACTGTAGGATGCATCAACGAACACGAAGTTCATGAAGATGTTGAGATTTCATTCGCGGCTCTGGAAAAAAGGCTTCCGAATCTTGAAGGCCGCAGCAGCCCCGCGAAGAACAGCATTATAAAGTAAGCGGCTTCGCCACTTCAGAAAAAAAAGTCTAATTAAACAGCGAGTCTTTTTCCGCATTGGATTTTTGCCACGCTTCTTCCGCCTTATCAATTTCCGCAAGATACGATTCAGAGAACATCATTTTAAGGCTGGCAAAATCTTTTTCGTGGAAGCTGAAAAGAAAGCTTTGTCTCCCGCTTCCTAAAGCATTCTGATTCATATAACTCATNATAAGCCAGGGACCTTCATAACCTTTTNCGTCTAATACTTTAAAATTAAATAACATATACGCAGCGTCATAGCGGCGGTTGTTNGGCTGGTTAAGTCCATATGTTCCATACATNAGGCTGCGGTTTTCCTCGCCTAAAAATTCATCAAATGAAATAAGTTTTGTCAGTTGGCTTACATTTTCTTTTTTTGCGGTTGCAGCCNACTCAATGCTTTTGTCAATACAATATCTGAACAAACCAATGTTGTCGNCCATATCACTTTTTCCGAAAAAAATAGCGGCGTCAATGTGAGGCGGCGGAAAATTCAAAATGATCATCCCGTTGTCAAACCCCAAATTAGTCGGATCCTTGGGGGAATAGGTAAAATAAGCGCTTATTGGCTGGAGATCATAATCGTAAATCTGAATATTTGAACCTATAGTGTACTGCCCGATTGAATTTCTTTCTATTTTTTCCATTTTTCCAATATTTCCAGTACTTTCTGCTTTTTTAGTACACCCCGTCAGCATAATACCAAAGAACAATGTAAAGATTATTGCCGTTGCCAAATTCAGTTTCTTATTCATTCTAACACNCCTGCGTTTTAAGTTAAGCTTCTTTACTAAAAAAGTTTTATAATCGTCCCCTCACTTTATCAATAGCAGCGCGCCATCTTTCCAGCTCTTCATTAATATCATCTAAAGTTGTAGTGCCGCCTTTAACGGCAGAGAAAGAAGCCATCCTCTCATAAAATTTACTAACGCGATAGTATTTATATACTTTACCGGCTTTATCGGTAATTTTAAGACATTTCTCTCCAACATTACCCATAATATACGCAGCTCCAACTTCAGAGATGTCATCTATTTTGATGTCATCATTATCTTTACCTCTGTATTCAAGGCGATTGCAAAACAAGGTAAGTTTACCGTCGTTTTTTTTATTTGCTGCTTCCATAGGTTTTTCAAACCTTCTGAATTCTCCTTCCTTTAGAATCTTTGAAGTATCAGAAGCGGGACTTACAGCGTTTGGCGCGCTGCCATCCGCTGCTTTTCCGCAGCCAGAGCAGAATTTGCTTCCTTCCTGAATTTCTTTTCCACAACCTGAACAAAACATTATAATTCTCCTTTTTTTTGAACATTCATACGAGTGTCTAAATTAGCTCAAATTTGCCTATCTTCACGANCAAATGTTCTAAATATGCTCATATGTTTTACATAATAACGCAATATTGCTCTATATGTCAAGGAATAATAATCCAAATTTGCTCTTTTTTTAGCATAAAATGAAGATATGGATTTCTGGATGAGACTAAAAAATGAGATCAGGATAAAGAATACGACCCAAGAGTGGATTTCTGGACAGATAGAGGTTCCTTTTGGCACATTCAGAAAGTGGATGACCCGTAAAACTTACCCAAATTTAAAAGAAGGTGTTGAAATCGCCAAATTACTTGATGTATCCGCGGAATATCTTATTACAGGGATCGAAATAGGCAATTTGAATGATTCAGAAAAAAAATTAATAAACGCATACCGTAAATTAAGCATGGCAGACAAGGAAAATGCCCTGCTTGCCGTAAACGCCTGGGTAGAAAAGAC
>WQTB01000143.1 GCA_009786495.1 Treponema sp. | reverse complement strand
TCTGACATTACCCGGTTGGGGCTTGAACTTAATTTTCGCGTAACAAAGAAAATTATAAGGCCGAGTATTAAAAGGGCGGCGATTATTAAACCAATGATTAAAGGCAGTGAAGAAGCCAGAGAACTTCCTGAAGAATCTGAAGCGGACGGAGCAGAAGGAGCGTTTGTCTGAGACGCAGTTGTCTGGCCTGAAACATTACCTGTGCCTGAAGTAGACGCCGGTGTCTGGCTTACCTGCGAAGGCGTCTGTGTTTCCGGCGTGATTCCTGAAGACGTTGTCGTTGTTGTATCAGCCGCGCTTACAGCTGGCGGCGGAATTATTCCTGCGGTGTTATCCGCGGGCACTGATGCGGTACCTGCGGCCGGAGTTACGGCGCTAGATGGTGCATTAGACGCGGTTCCTGCTGTTCCTGAACTGGCGGCCGTGTTTGATGCGGTTCCCGGGCTTGCCGCAGGCGCAGCGCCTGAAGGAGAGCTTGATACAGGCGCCGAAATAACGGCGGAGCGGCCCGAGGCCGGAAGATTCGTAAGCGGCCTTCCGGGAGTAACTTCTATATAATCAAGCGTTGTGCCGGAACCAAGCCGTTGTTTTGTAGCGCTGACAAGATTTGCCGCGTCAGTTCCCGCAAGAGTTACAAGCACTATCTTCTTTGGACGCGAAGGCAGCGAGGACGCGTATTGTTCCGCGAATGAAAGGGCGCTTTGCACATTTCTTCCCGCTTCCACAGGATATTGAAGGAGCATTCTTCCTACGATTGTTTCGACGTCGCCGAAGCCGTTAATGCGTCTTGCGACATCAAGCCGCTGGCTGTCGCTGAAGGCGATTAAATGAAAAGTATCTCCGACGCGAAGGAATTCCTTAAGGAAATCGCCTGTCAGGTAATTATTTACGTTTTCATACGATGAACTCATTCCCTGCGAAGTATCAAGAACCAGTATCAGATCGACGGAAGAGCTTTGTCCGTATACAATGAAACAGGCGCATAGTATCAGTATTACCGTTATTATGGCTTTTTTCATAATCACCCCTTAAAACATACTGTCAAATAACAGCCGGCGTTATTCTCTCTACCAGATAAGTAATTTTCTCCTGATTAATCGCAAATTCAAATTTCTCGCCTTCTGTTTTATCCAGTATAGCATTACCAAACGGAGAAAGATAGGAAATAATATTGTTATTGGGATCAGATTCCCATGGTCCGAGTATTGTAAATGTTTCCTGTTTTCCTGCGGTTTCGTTCCTTAAAAGAATTGTAGTGCCGAAGGAAACCCGCGATGTATTTACGTTTCTTGGATCGAAAAGCTGGGCTCTTTCAATATCTTCCTTAAGTTTGGCTGCCTGTGAATTAAGCTGCTCCTGTTTTTCTTTTGACGCCTTGTATTCGGCGTTTTCCCTTAAATCGCCGAGAGAAAGCGCGTANTCGATTTCCTTGGAATTNGCGGGAACTTCCACATTCATGATATGCTCAAGCTGCCTTTTTTTCTCTTCATACATCGCAAGAGTTACAATCAATCCCCTTGTTACTTTCTTTTCCGCGTCTCCGTAGAATTTAAAGGCNGGGTATTTATCAACGATTTTATTGCGAAGGTTAAGCTTGTCCTGCGGATCAAGGTCTTTTACTTCATTAATAAATGTAAATATCCTGATGATCGCGTCTTCACCGGCAGAGCCGATAAACGAAACAAGCTCGCCGTCCTTAAACAGAATGTTATGCACAAGTTTATTGATCTTGCGGTTCTCAACCGTATCTTTATGATTTTCAATATCGCGGTACGTAATGTCCATTATGTGAATCAGCGTTATAAGCTGTTTTTCTATGCCGATATTCGCGTTTTTAAACCATGCTTTTGATTTTGCGTTCTTGTACAGCCAGACAACGGTTTCGCGGTTTTCGCGGTAGTGATCAAAACAATCGTTGCAAAGCGACGAAAGCTTGTCGTTAAAACCAGCCTCTTCAAGCTGCTCGGTAATTGCGGCTGCCTGTGAATACGGGAAAAGTTTTATGTAAATATCGGGCCATTCGTTAATATGCGTTTTAATGTTTGCCAAAAAGTCGGCCTTAAGTTTCGCGTCTTTTAAATTTTTGTAAAACTGCGGAACATCCTTCAGACCGGAAAATACATCCGTAAAACCGGCTGTGATAGTAGACTTAAAAGGAGCGTAATTTTTATTTGCGGAAAGCTCGTTTATTAATAGATAGCTTGATACAGCCAGCTCCGCGTTCTGACTCGCGCTTTCGCCTGTTTTCCTGCGGGTTTCCTTTGCGTCATGGGATCTTCTTGCATGCGGCGCCTGGGCGAGACATGACGAAAAATACGTGAACATTTCAGAAAAATACTCAGAATCGGCGTCCGCTTTTTTATTATTAACGTAATCCCTGATTGCGGATACTTTATCGTAAAAATTCTTCTGCGCGCAAAATTCATTGTAGAGTTTTTCCGTAACGCTTACAGGTCTGTCGCGGACGACAAAGAAATCGCTGTTTTCCGCGCTTATTCCAAAGTCAGGATTTGATTTTAAAATATCGCGGGCTTTGGAGCTCCATGTTGACCATTCGCCTGCAGTTAAAAGTGCCGGAGACAGCTCCGCCTTAATTCTTTTCATGTCCGCGGAGCCGAAGCTTTTAATGATTGTTTTTAACGCCCAGATAATATTGTTGTTTGTCTCTTTATCCTTTTCTTTTATAATCATTTCGCGCAGATCGTCTTTTTTCCTTGTCGCCTTCAGCACCCATATATGATCCTTTGAAAGCGTCTGAAGCGAAACTACGGCCATTTTAAGCGACATTGAATGGCCCCTTTTTTTTGAAAAGTCGATTTTAATCTCATCGCCTACAATGCTTGCGATCCGCCCTACGCCCCATGTGCGGTGATACACAAAGTTGCCTTTGTCAAACGCGATATGTTTTTCAAAATCTTCAATCGCCTGATGTGCCGCCCTGTAGTTCTGTGACAGATTTGAAATCCTTATGTATTCGTCAAGCTGGCTGTGAGACGCGTATTTCTTTTTATAACATTCAATTATTTCCCTTCTTGCGTACACGTCTTTTTCGTCGTATTCAAGAACAAGTTTTAAAATCTTGATTGCTATATCAATGTCAAGCTCCTTGTATTTCACGTAAAGTTCGTTAAGAAGAGTGACGGCCTTGTCTTCGCTTACGGACTTCGCGATTTTTTTCTGTATATGAAGAAAGAAATCAATATCTTCGGTGTTTATGCTGATGAGTTTTTCCCAAATCTCGCGGATGTTCGCGAAGTTTCCTTTTGTTATGTAGCGGTGAAGGGCTTTTTTGTAATAATCAATTGATTCTTCCCTGTTTTTCTGTTTGTCGTAATGTTCTGCGAGCTGCTTTACAATGTCGGCTTCGTCAAAATCAACTTTTACAAGCCTTTCCCAGACACCAAGAATTTTATCTTCTTCATTGTCGTTTTTATAACAGTCTGCAAGCGTGCGAAGCGCGTATTTTGACTCGCCGTGATCCAGAATCCTTTCGCATAAATATTTGACAATGTTCCATTTGTGATTATCAAGAAAAATCGATACAAGATTGATGATCGCCGAATCGTCAATAATCTGGCGGGAAAGCGCTATCATGCCGGAAAGGTAAAGCGCGATTATGCTGTTTCTTGTGTGAGACAGATGATCGTCGCAGTTTTTTTTCAGTTCATCAATAACTTTTTCGTCGCGGGCTTTTTTAAGAATTACGTCAAGTTCCTTAAACTGATTGATCGAATAATTCCCAAGACTCGCCCTTGTCCATTTTTCTTCATTAAGCGTTTCCTGTAAATTTTTAAGCAAAAGCTGGGCGCCTTCCGGCAGTTCCGCTGTCTGCTGCGTTTGTGTCGCTGATTCACCGTTACTCATAACTTTTTCTACTCCTCATCACTTGTCTCGTTCAAACTTAGCCGGTATACATGCTGTATATGTCCGGGTCTCTTACTTTTATTTTCAGCAGGGTTTCTTCGATAAGCGAAGAATCCTCGCGGTTTATCTCGTAATAGTCGATCAGCCANAAGTAGTGATTTATAAGACGCGGCTTTATAAGATCGCGCCTTGCGGGATTTGCTTCATACTCCGCTTCCAGCGAAAAAATCGACTGCTTAAGCCTGCCTGCTTCCATCTGTTTTAGTTCGCGCTTAACCGTAAACACCCCCCAAAGGGAAGCGTATACCGGTATCCACTGCGCTGCCTGTTCGTCTGTATAACCCAGTTCAAGAACTTTTTCGCGCAGTTTTATGATAAGCGCAGATTCCATAAACCTTAGATCAATTTTTGACGGGTCAATAAAAAAAGCTTCCCTGAATAACGCCTTGGCTGTNTTNACGTCGGCTAAAAGCGCGTTGACATCNGCTACTTCCGCAAGGATTTCCGCGTCTTCTCTTTTTATGTGTATTGCCTGTTCAAGGTAGTCAAGCGCTTCTTCATAATTGCCTGTTCCTTTGTAGCAGCG
>WQTB01000142.1 GCA_009786495.1 Treponema sp. | reverse complement strand
GCGGGAGCCAGAATAGAGCAAAGGATGATCTCGTCCGCGTCAATTTATCCTGATTATGAATACGGTTTATTTTTTGAAAGGCTTGTTAAAAACGCATATACCGGGGATTTTCCCGGCATGGTTAAGGAAGACATTTACTGGATAAAAATCAGGAAAAAAAATCCAGACAGCGCAAATGAAGGCGAAACAGCTGAGTCTGAAATTTTTATGTTTTTTATTTTATTAAGCATTGATAAACCGGCAATGCAGAATGCCGTTGGCGAAATGATGGAAAAAACATTGAAGGAAGTAACACCGACAAGAGAGCAGGCTGCCGCGATTAACCGTCTTAGGCAGAATTTTTTTATAGGTTTTTAAAATGGCAGAAGCATCTTTAGAAAAAAATAGCGTATCATTCACAGCTAAAGCAGCGGGCGCAGCTAAAGCAACGGGCGCAAATTACGGCGATGATGATCCGATCGCGGCTTTCGCGACAACGCCCGGCGGCAGCGCGCTTACATTAATTCGTTGTTCCGGAAAAGGATCGATAGAATTAATTAATTCTATATTTACTTCTTTATTAAATAAAAAAAATAATCCGGTAAAAAAGCCGCTAGATGAAAAATTACCAGGAGCCGCAGGAAATACAATTATTCACGGCTGGATAATCTCCGGCGGCGAAAAAATTGATGAAGTTCTTGTTTCTGTTTTCCGCGCGCCGAAAAGTTACACAGGCGAAGACAGCATCGATATTTGCTGTCACGGCGGAATTTCCGCCGGAAAGGCTGTAATGGCCGCGTTAAAAGACGCGGGTTTTCGCGACGCGCTCCCCGGTGAATTTACTTTCCGCGCCTTCATGAACGGCAAACTCGATCTTACGCGCTGCGAATCTGTGATGGAACTTGTATCCGCGAAAACAGAAAAAGGACGCAGCCGCGCTGTTTCCCGTTTAAGCGGTTCTCTGGAAAAAGAAATTAACGAAATTAAAAACAGGCTTGTTCAGGTTCTTGCGGCTGCGGAAATTTATCTTGATTATTCAGAAGACGAAATAAGCGCGGACAATATTGAAGAGATTGAAGGCTCCCTTCCCGGCAGGGAAACAGCGCAGGACGCGTTAGCGCGTCTTAAAAAACTTTCCGCGTCATGGCAGGCGGAACGCATTTTTCAGGAAGGGCTGACTCTTGTGATTGCAGGCCGCCCCAATGCCGGAAAGTCCAGCTTATTCAATTTACTGTTGAAGGAAGACCGTTCGATTGTAACTGAAATTCCCGGAACTACACGTGACTGGATAGAAGCATGGATTTCAATTAACGGAATTCCCGTGCGCCTTGTAGACACGGCGGGGTTACGCGAAACTTCTGATTCTGTGGAAAAAATCGGCGTGAACCGCAGCTTAAACTTATTAAATGAAGCCGATCTTGTTCTATATTTGATTGACGGCGAATCCGGGATTACTGCCGAAGATTTGAAATATGCAGGCTGCTGCTGCCTTTATGTGTGGAATAAATCAGACATTGCGCTTCCGCCGCAGCCGTTTCCGGTTAAAAATATCGCGCCGGTTTGCGTCAGCGCGAAAACAGGCGAAGGAATCAGCGGACTTTACGCGGCAATTACAGCGGCTGTAGAAAGAAAGGCGGCATGTGATTTTCAGACAGGCAATGACGGCTTTGTCGCGCTTGGCACTGAACGCCAGAAAAAACTTGTTGATGCCGCCTGCCGCGCTCTTGACGAAGCGCTGGCAATGTCTGAAAGTAAAAGTCCGCTTGATATAATCGCGCCGTTATTAAGAGAAGCGGTGAATTCACTTGGCGAGATTACAGGCGAAGTATCAACGGCTGACATACTGGAAGAAATGTTCAGCAGGTTTTGCGTCGGCAAGTAAATTTAAAATAATTCGATTTGCGGTTTTTCTTTTTCTTCGTATGTACGCATGTATTTGAATAATTCATCGTTATCGCAGACAATCTTGTGTTTTTTGCAGGTATCATAAAAAAGCGGCATTAACGCATCATTGTTATCGCTTGTTATAATGTAATTAAGTCCGTATTTTTTTTGATAAACATTTTTTAATCCGGGGAAGTGTTCGTCAAGTTTTTTGTAAAAATAATCGCGGCTGCCTTCGCGCAGGGTAAGCCCGATCCCCCAGAATAAAATTCCGTACACGCCGGCTTCGACGCAGTAATCAAGAAGCCCGCGGAGATTTTCTTCCGTATCATTAATAAATGGAAGAAACGGGCTTAACCACGCAATGGTTTGAATTCCGTTATCACGCATGATTTTTAAAACGTCGAAACGGCGTTTTGTACCGCAGACATTTGGTTCGATAATTTTACAAAGCGTTTCATCAAAGGTGGTCAAAGTCATCTCTACTATACATTTCGCTTTTTTGTTTATGCTTACAAGTAAATCCAAATCGCGCAGAATTAAATCAGACTTAGTTTGAACCGCAAGACCGAATCCGTACTTGTCAATTACTTCCAGGCAGTTGCGGATATTTAAAAGATTTTCTTTTATTAGAATATACGGATCGCTCATCGCGCCAGTGCCAATCATGCACTTTTTCCGTTTATGTTTTAACGCGTTATCAAGCAGCAGCGGCGCATTGGATTTTATCTGCACATCGTCAAAGTCATGCTCAATGCGGTAACATTTGCTGCGCGAATCGCAGTAGATGCAGCCGTGCGTGCATCCGCGGCTTATGTTTATGCCGCCTGCCGCGCTTAAAATGCCTTTGACTTGTTTCAGGTGCATATATGTTTTAAAGTATAACATGCGCGCAAACCGCGCGCTTAATTTTACAGGAGATTGTTTTTGGACTACGATTGTATTGTAATCGGCGGAGGCCATGCGGGCATTGAAGCATCGCTTGCCGCCGCGCGGCTTGGATTTTCAGTTCTTTTAATAACGCAGAACCCCGACAGAATCGGAGCTCTTTCCTGCAATCCGGCTGTAGGCGGCCTGTCCAAAGGCAATCTTGTCCGCGAAGTGGACGCGCTTGGCGGCGAAATGGGCAAATTGATTGACGCGACGATGATTCAATACCGCGTGCTTAACCGTTCACGCGGACCTGCTGTACAAGCGCCAAGAGCCCAGGCGGATAAACAGCAGTACCAGAGCGCCGCGCGCGCTGCGCTCGAAAACCAGAAGAACCTTACAATCTTTATGGATACAGTGATAGATCTAATAATTGAAAACGATAATGACGCAGCCGCGCATACAGGAAAAAAAATCGCCGGTGTGATTACTGCGCGCGGTCATCACATAACGGCGAAAACAGTTGTGCTTGCCGCCGGAACTTTTATGGAGGGAAAAATATTTATCGGTGAATTTGACGCCGCGCAGGGGCGCCTCGGCGAAGAAGCCGCAATAGGTCTTGGANCGTCTTTGCGGCGGCTTGGTTTTTCNGCCGGAAGATTAAAGACCGGCACCCCTGCGCGGCTTGCCGCTGATACTATCGATTTTTCCAAAATGGAAAAACAGGATGGCGAAGAAATGCGTCCTTTTTCTTTTACCGCATCNGGCGCCGTTATCGAAAGACCGTCTCTTCCGTGCTGGGTCACGTTCACTACNGCGAAAACGCACGAAATTATTAAAGCGAATATTCACCGCTCGCCGCTTTTNGGCGGGAAGATAACCGGANCCGGCGCGCGTTACTGTCCGTCCATCGAAGACAAGGTTGTGCGTTTTCCGCAGCGCGAACGTCATCATATTTTTATCGAGCCTGAAGGCTTATCGACTAACGAGATGTACATGAACGGCGCGTCAAGTTCGCTGCCTGAAGACGTTCAGCGCGATTTTATTCACAGCATTCCGGGCCTTGANCANGCGCACATTGTCCGCCCCGCCTACGCTGTNGAGTACGATTATCTTGATCCTTTAGACCTTTATCCTTCGCTTGAATCAAAACGCCTGTCGGGGTTTTTCGCGGCAGGGCAGACCAACGGAAGCTCCGGTTATGAAGAAGCCGCCGCCCAGGGAATCATCGCCGGCATTAATGCGGCGATGAAAATGCTTGGAAAACCGCCGCTTGTGCTTGGCCGCGCCGAAGCGTACATCGGTGTGCTTGTGGACGACTTAACCACGCTTGGAACAAAAGAGCCGTACCGCATGTTTACAAGCCGCGCCGAACACAGACTGATGCTCCGCCACGATACCGCCGACACGCGGCTTACTCCAAAGGGGCGCGATGCCGGCTTTAGTTTAATTGACGATAACCGCTGGGAACGGTTCATGGAAAAAACCAGAACGTTAGACGAAATTAAGGAGCTTCTTTCGCAGCGCAAAGGCAGCGCGCAGGCGGCCGCCGGCGTGCCGGATACTGATTTGTCTCATGATGATTTAGCTGCGCCCGCAGCTTTGAATTATCCGCCTGAATACATCGAAAGGGTTTTACTCGATATGAAATACGCGGGCTACATCGAAAAAGAAATCCGCTTTGCCGCAAAAGCCGCGAAAATGGACGCAATCAAACTGGAT
>WQTB01000141.1 GCA_009786495.1 Treponema sp. | reverse complement strand
TTTTGCATAAGGCTGTTATAAGCGCCGCTTCTTAATATATTTATCGCTTCAAGAAGCTGAACGTCGTATTCCAAATCATAAACCGGAGCGTATGTTGTACGGTTAAATTCGTCTCTTATAAGCCGTCTTAATAGCGACAGATCAAGCATGTACTCCCGTTCCAGCGTCCGCGCAAACACNTCTATCTGAGCGGAAGTCGCCCGCGGGTTTTGTTCAACAAAGATGGGAATCCTGTTGGCGTTAATAAGCTGATTTAAATGCACCGCGTCTTCTTCTGTATATTTTGGAAACAGCACTTCGCGATCCGGCGGAATTCCGATAATATCGATATTTACATTGCTCGGCGTATAATAACGCGCTGTTGTAATCTTAAAGCCCGCTTCGTTAAGGTCGTAAACCTGCTGCACAGATCCCTTGCCGAATGTATTCTCACCGACCAGAAATGCCCTGCCGCGGTCTTTGAGCGCGCCTGCCACAATTTCCGACGCTGAAGCGGAGCCTCTGTTAATCAATACAATGACCGGAATATCGGCGGAAACCAGCGTTGACCTTGTAGCATTGTAAGATCGATTTTCATAAATGATTCTGGATCTGATACTTACGATTGGACCGCTGTCAAGAAACAGATTCGCGACATCAACGGCGGAACTTAAAAGTCCGCCGTAATTATTCCGCAGATCCAATACAAGGCTTTTATAATTATTCGCGCGGAATTCGGTTATTGCTTCCCTTGCCCTGTTTGCCGTCATTGGGGTAAATGTTAATAATTTTAAATATCCGGTATCGCCGATCATGGCATGTTTGACAGTCGGCACTTCAATAATCGCCCTTGTAATCGTAACGGGGAATTCAAGCTTGTCGCCCCTTCTGATTGTCAGCCTTACATTCTCGCCCGGGGGGCCTCTTAATATACCAAGCACATCGTCCATAGTGATGCTTTCTGTCGGCGTTCCGTCAATTTCTGTTATAAAATCGCCGGGCTGGATTCCGGCGCGCCAGCCGGGGGTATCTTCAATGGGAGAAACAACTTCTACCCACATGGGTTTGCCGTCGGGTCTTGGGGAGACTGCTTTGATGATATTTAAACCGACTCCGCCGAAATTTCCCTGCGTTGTGTCGCTCATATCGGTCATATCGCTTTCTGTTAGATAGGACGAATACGGATCATTTAAAGCGCCGAACATTCCGTTCATCGCGCCTTCAAAAAGAACCTGCGGATCAACATCATCCACATAATTCTGCAGAATAAAATTAAAAACATTTTGTATAAGATTTGTATAATTCTGCCTTTGCACCGGAGTTGAATTCAAATTAGCCTGCGCAGCGGCTCCGGGTATCAGCGCAAAAGNAAATAATGCGCAAAAAACAGAAGTTACTGTTATCCAAACCCAGGAAAAAGAAGGTTTTTTTAATTTTACAACCATGATAAACTCCTATTATGAGTATGATATATTTTAAACAAAAAAGGTAGCAATATGGCAACAAAGAAAAAAATAGGAAAAAAATTAACCGCTCTAATTATAGCATGTTTGGTATTTATCGTAATTGCCGGTCTTCACTTAGCCGGAGCTTTCCGTTCTCTGGAAAATATTTCCTACGATATGAGAGTAAGATTCTGGGCAAATACGTCATTCAGCCATCCTTCCGATGAAATAATCGTAATCCTGCTGGATCAGGACAGCCTTGACTGGGCGCAGAACGAAAGGGGATGGGGCTGGCCGTGGCCGAGACAGGCATATGCCGAAATTGTCGATTATATGAACATCAGCAATGCCAACGCGGTTATTTTCGATGTTATTTTTTCAGAGCCTTCCATTTATTACGCTTCAAATCAGGACGAAATTATCAGCAACGCGGCAAGAAACCTGAATGATACACAGGCAGCGGCGGAAGCNATNTCAAGATTAAACGCAAGAGAAGATGACGCGTCTTTTGTCAATGCATCAAGAAATTACGGCCATGTCGTTCAAACGGTTATGTTCAGCAGTTTGACGGGGAACACATTTTCATGGCCGGCTGATCTGTCTGTGCCGCTTTTTCGTCTTGAAAATTTTGAGAATATAGTTGCGAAGTTCAGCGTAGGTCAGGATGAAAAAGCGCAGCTTCCGATTCAGGGGTTAAGAAATTCAGCGGCTGCCCTTGGAAGTATAACCGGCATTCCTGATTCAGACGGAATTATCCGCCGTTTAAAACCATTTACTTTATTTGACGGAAAAGCGGTTCCGGGTCTTTCGCTTGCGTCTTTGCTGGTATCGGGAAAAAGTCCCAATATTTATTACAACAGTAAAAAAAGCGCGATTGAATGGGACGGATTGTCAATTCCTATCGATAAAGACGGCAGCGCGCTTCTGCGCTACCGCGGGCTGGTTGACAAATACGTGCCTTACAGGGCAATGGATATTATTTTAAGCGCAGAAGCGTATGAAAGGGGCGATAATCTTGAAGTGGGAATATATTCTACAAGAATGGGAACAGAATGGGTTATGTATACTCCCGCGAATTTTTCAGGCGCCTATGCGTTTTTTGGTTTTTACGCGCAGGGTCTTTTTGATATTTTCAACACTCCGATTGCATCAATATACCCCGGTATGGGATGTCACATAACAATGCTTGATAACATTCTGCAGAATGATTTTATCCGCGAAAGCGCCGAATTGACAAATCTTTTAATCCTGCTTGCGGTTGCCGCTGTAACAGTGTTCTTTACAATGTTTTTTAACCGAATCGCATTATCAGTTACAAGCGCGGCCGCGATTGCTATAATTGTAATTACAGGTTCGTTTGCCGCGTATCAATTCGGCGGGCTCTGGATTCCGATGATTACATACCTTACCGCGGTTATCGCGGGATTTGCCGCAGTCACACTCTATAATTACGCGACAGAAGGCAGCCAGAAACGCTTCATAAAATCGGCGTTCTCGCAGTACTTGTCGCCGAAGGTAATCGATCAAATAATCGCTGATCCTTCGCAGTTAAAACTTGGCGGCGAAAAAAGGGAAATGACGGCAATTTTTTCGGACATACGCTCCTTTTCTACAATTTCAGAAGCGTTAGGTGATCCGTCAAAGCTGGTCGATTTATTAAATTTCTATCTGACAAAATTGAGCAATATAGTTATGGATCATCAGGGAACAATAGACAAATACGAAGGGGACGCGATCATTGCGTTCTTCGGCGCGCCCATTCACATGAAAAACCACGCATCCCTTGCCTGCCGCGCCGTCGTCAACATGAAAAAAGCGGAAAAGGAACTGAACCGCGAAGCGCTTGAGATCGGACTTATTACAAAAGAAGTAATGATTGCCATGTCGGACAAAGGCATAATCAGCAGTGTTGATGATCCGTACCCGATTTTCACAAGGCTCGGAATCAACACGGGCGATATGGTTGTTGGCAACATGGGAACACCCAACAAGATGGACTACACGATTATGGGCAACGCGGTAAATCTCGCGGCAAGGCTTGAAGGCGTAAACAAACAGTACGACACAGGCGGCATGCTGATAAGCGAATACACGCGCAATTCTATCGGCGATGAATTCATTATACGCCGTTTAAGCAAGGTAAGAGTTGTCGGTATAAACACGCCTATCAGACTTTATGAACTGCTTGACATCGCGTCAGCCGCGGAACCGAAACTTCTTGAAATGGTAAAATTGTGGGAACAGGCTTTTGATTTTTATGAGAGCAGGAATTTTACGGCTGCCTATGATNTTTTTAANGGTATCTGTTCCGGCAATGANAAGGATATGGCGGCGAAAAAATATCTAAAAAGATGCGAAACTTTTATTAAGTCGCCGCTGGATGAAAAAACATGGGATAACGGCGTTGATAATCTGACAGANAAATAAANCATATAAAACTTTTCCAAAAATTCAATCATTTGAAAAACAGGACACTGGCTTGGCAAAAATGAAAGGAAATTGCAGTTTATTAATTAAATGTGTTATTATATTTATAGCGGGGTGTAAAATGAAAAAGGCTTTTCTGGCTTTCTGCCTGGTATTATTCGTTACCGGATTGGCGGCGGCGCAGGCTGTAGGCAGCACAATGTATGTAGCGGTAAAAACAGTTAATCTAAAATCATCCACATGGATTTTCGCGACAAACAGGGGAACGGTGAATTACGGCGATCGCGTAACAGTCCTTGAAGTCAGCGGGAGAAATGTGCGGGTGCAGAGCGCGGCGAATTCTTCCGTAAACGGATGGACGGCAGCCGCTAACTTGACATCAAGGCAGGTTGTGGCAGGATCATCAAGCACCGCGTCAGCAAGCGAAGTGGCGCTTGCCGGTAAAGGATTTAATCAGGAAGTGGAACAAGCATACAGCAGCCAGCATCAGGAGCTTAATTACGCCGAAGTTGACAGGGTGGAAGCAATTACGGTCAGCGAAGATGATCTAATGCGGTTCCTTCAGCAGGGCAGGCTGACAGGCGGCGAGCCTCAATGAAAAATAAAAT
>WQTB01000140.1 GCA_009786495.1 Treponema sp. | reverse complement strand
TCAAAATCCAATCAGACTAATAAAAGCAAGGGCATCTTTAGATGCCCGACAGTGCGCCTAACAAATAGCGCCCGTGAGGGCGTAGATTACCTAAATCAAAANAGTGCAGCGCCGCAAAAACTAAAACGACNAATAAATACTCANCGCATCCGTTGGATGTTTATGCCCGCATAGGGTAAGTAAATCAATGTGATTACCTGCCCTGCGCANGGCGTCACGAAAGGAATTTTTATGAATAGCTTAAAAAAANTTTGGATGATTATCGCGTTAATCGCGTTAGCTGCATTTGTTATGACAGCCTGTCCGCCTGATCCTGCTGATGATNATTTAAATACGGCGGCATTGGCNGAAAAAATCAATGACGCTAAAAACGCAAGATACGGAGTCAGGGTATCAAAAACAGGAAATGGAAGTGATGTTTCCAATAAAAGATACTGGGTTACCCAGGCGCAAATGACCGCTTTTAATAACGCAATAAACGACGCGCAGAATATCTACAACACTGCGCCAAGCCAAAACTCGCTAAACAACGCGGTGACGGCATTAAACGCAGCNATTAGCAGTTTTAACAGCGCGAAAACAGCTAACGGCCTTGGCGCNGCTGATGTAACATTGCGCTGGTCATTCTGGGGAACTCAAAACCGTATCGACGCGGCAGCGGCATTTGTAACGGCATATAAGAACGCAGAAGGAATTCAAATTGTAAATGAANCATTTGGATCGGTAAATGATCATTTTGCAAATATNTTCANCAAATTAAACGCCAATCCTACTGTAGATATAATACAGCTTGGCGGTTTTTTTGGAAATTTGAATATAAATGACAACATGATAACCGCTCCGGGGTTAGGTGACATNCTTCTTCCATTGGATTCATTTATATCAAATGGAATATTGGATATTACTCATATGGATAAAGCCGCGGCAATCGCAGGAACAAGAAACGGTCAGTTATACGCGATTCCTGTCGGGACAAATATGCCAGCAATGATTTATAATAAAACATTGCTTCAAATGCACGGAGCTCCGCTGCCGGCAGCGCATATGACATGGCAGCAATTTAATGCATGGATCAGCGCGGTAAAGGCAAAGCTTCCCGCAGGCGTTTACGCGTTAGCGGATTTAAGCGTTTTAGATTCCGGATCGATGTTCTTTGGCTACTGGGCAGCTGATAAAGGCAAGCCGCAATGGGACGGCGCAAATACACATCTGACAGCCGCTATTGTTAAGGAATATTTTGATATGTGGGCTGCCTGGCGCGCATCCGGCGTTGTACCTCCTAGTAGTGTTTCTTCCCAATATGATACAGTAGCGTCATTAACCAGCGGAAAAATGGCTGTTACTTTAAACTGGACAAATAATTTTTCCAATTATTCAAACGCTACGTCTGACGAACTGGAACTTCTCATGCTCCCGAACGCTCATATTACCAAAAAACTCTGGGGACAGATGAGCCAGATGATGGCTGTTAATAAAAATTCCAAGTTTCCTGATGAAGCGGCGGCGTTTTTAAATTACTTGCTTAATAATCCCGGCGTGTCGATAAATTATATTAATANTGTAGGTATNCCTGTAACACCGGAAGGCAGAAACGCCATGCCNGCAAATTCAATCAATCAAAAACAAACCGCGTATTTAAACATGGCTGGCGGTTATGTTTCACCGCCGTATCCTTACATACCTAAAGATAATGATTGGACTGCAGGTCTTCTTGATATTGGAAAACGCGCAGCCTCGGGAGCAATCACAACAACGCAGGCTGCAAACGAAGCAATGACTCTAATCAATAACTGCATCAATTAATATACCGGCAGTCATTTTAATAAAGGCGCGGTTTCAGGTTAACGCTTGAGACCGCGTTTTTTTTTCATATCGCAGGTCGGCGTTCAGGTATTGTTTTTTGCGTAATCCGCTGTATAATTGAACTTAGCATTATCCATGGAGTTCATTATGACAAGCGGAAAAATCAAACATTATGTTTATATAACAGTTACGGCGGTTCTTTTAATTTTTTTGTTTCTATCATGCAGCCGCGAACAGGAAAATAAAAAAAATATTATAGAATTACGCTACGGTTTTACAACAGAGCCGATGACGCTCGACCCGCTTAACCCCGCTAACACGGCGGACGGCAGAAGCATTTTATTCAATGTTTTTGAAGGTCTTGTAAAGCCCGATTCACAGGGAACGCCGCAGCCCTGCGCCGCGCAGTCGTGGATTATCGGCGAAGACTCGCTTGTTTATACTTTTACCCTAAGGGAGAACGTGCGCTTTCATGACGGCTCCGTTGTAACAGCCGCCGATGTCAAGTTTACGCTTGATTCCGCGGCCGCGGCAGGCTATCACGGCCTTGGCAATATAAGGGAAATTGTTATTCATAACGATAATCAGATTGCGGTGTCGTTAAAAACGCCTGACCCGGAATTTCTTCCGTATCTTACTGTCGGAATTGTCAAGGCAGCCAATGTTGACCGCGAAAGAGAAATTATCGGCACAGGCCCGTTTTATATCGAAAGTTATACGCCGCAGAGAAATCTTGTTATGCGCAAACATGAAAATTACTGGCAGGAAAATCTGCCGCTTCTTGATAAGGTGACAATCGTTTTTTTCGCCAATTATGACACATTGATGGTCGCCTTCCGCGGCGGCAGCATAGACGGCGCGAACATTACAGGATCGATGGCGGCGCAGCTTGACGTAAGCAGCCTTGAAATTTTTACAAACCGTTCGGCGGGAGTTCATCTGCTTGCGTTAAACAACAGCGTCTACCCGTTTAATGACATTAACGTGCGCCGCGCTTTTAATTACGGCATTGACGCTCAGGGAATAATAGACGCCGCGTTTTTCGGAATGGGCACTCCGTCGGGAAGCCCGCTTATTCCGGGGTTATCCCTTTATTATGAAAATTTTAATTTTTATTCGTATAATCCTGATTTGGCAAGAGCTTTGCTTGCTCAATCGGGCTTTAACGAATCTAACATTCTTTCCCTTGTTATTACAGTTCCGTCAAATTATTCAATGCACGTTGATACTGCGCAGGTGATCGCAGGCCAGCTTCAAAAGATCGGAGTAGACGCGAGTATAACNCTTGTTGACTGGCCGACATGGCTTTCCGATGTTTATTTCGGCGGGCGTTATGAATCGACAATTATAACGCTGGACAGCCCNAGCGTTTCGCCGAGGGGTTTTCTTGCCCGCTATCATTCAGGCAACGCGGAAAATTTTATAAATTTCAAAAGTATTCCCTACGATTATACTTATGACGCGGCTCTTGCGGAAACCAACATGCAAAAACGAATCGCGTTATACAAGGAAGCCCAGAGAATAATCGCGGAGAACGCGGCAAGCGTTTACATTCAGGACATTCTTTACTTTATCGCGCTGCGCGGTTTCGCGGGAGCTGTTGATTATCCGTTATACGCCATCGATTTTGCCCGCATCTACAGGAAAGAATAATTGAGATCCATTCCGAAAAGAATCGTTATTTCCCTGATCACATTGTTCCTTGTATCGATACTTTGTTTTCTCGTATTCAGCGTAATAAAAGGAGATCCCGCAAGCATCAGGGGAGGAATCGATATAACGGGCGAACAGCTTGAAATACTGCGCGAACAGATGGGGCTTAACAAAAATGTTTTTGCCCGCTACTTTGACTGGCTTTTTAATTTTTTAAAAGGAAATCCGGGAACTTCTTTCAGTTTCCGCGGAGAAGAAATTTCAGTTCTTATCGCTCAGCGTCTTCCCGTAACAGCGGCGCTGGCGCTTGTATCTCTTTTTTTTATTTTTGTTATTTCTTTTTCTGTTTCGGTATTAACCGTAAAAAAAGAAGGAAACCTGACAGATAACATTGTAAATTTTTTCAACGCGGCGGGCGTCAGCACTCCTGGATTTTTCATGGGGCTTTTGTTCATTTTTATTTTCGGCTTCACTTTCAAATTGTTTATTCCCGGCGAATTTATAGAATACGCGGACAGCCCTTTGGGTTTTTTTGGCTGCCTCTGTTTCCCCGCGCTTGCAATCGCGATTCCGAACTCGGCTGTTTTAATTAAATTTCTAAGGGGCTCGATCTTCGCGGAGCTTAAAAACGATTATGTTAAAGCGGCAAGATGCAAGGGAGCGGGACGCCTTTACATACTTTTTTTTCATGTGCTAAAAAACGCCTGTCTTCCCGCAGTAACAACTCTTGGAATGGTGATAGCGGAAGTGTTTTCAGGCAGCGTAATTATTGAACAGGTTTTCCATTCCCGGCGCGGGAAGGCTTCTTATCGCCGCGATAAGCTCAAGGGATTATCCGCTGATTCAGGCGTTAATGGTTTACATCGCTTTTATTACAATCGCTGCCAATATGTTAGCTGACATTATAGTGATGATAATTGATCCAAGGATCAAGCAGGCGGAGAAAATAAGATGAAACCCAACTATCAGCTTGTCATCGGATCGTCAATAGGAGCTTTAATCGCTTTAATGTCT
>WQTB01000139.1 GCA_009786495.1 Treponema sp. | reverse complement strand
ACAACCAGGAAATACGGCGGAACAGGGCTTGGTCTTACCA
This sequence comes from Treponema sp., assembly GCA_009786495.1. Next base: position 4,438 of record WQTB01000139.1, on the reverse strand, counting down.
TTACAAAAAGTTTTATCGAGCTTATGGGCAGTAAACTGGAAGTAGAAAGCACGATTGGTCTNGGCAGTAAATTCAGTTTTGACATAACATTTGATACGGTGAACACAGACACGCAGCTTACAAATCTTTCCGCNGCGATGAACATTAACGAAAAACCNGTATTTGANGGAGAAATTCTTGTCTGCGAAGACAACAATTTAAACCAGATCGTTATAAGCGATCATCTTACNAAAATCGGATTAAACGCAATCATAGCNGAAAACGGAAAAATCGGTCTTGATTTNGNTAAAACCCGCATGAAAAAAAACGAAAAACCTTTCGACCTGATTTTCATGGATATTCATATGCCGGAAATGGACGGNCTTGAAGCGACAAAAAAAATTAAAGAAGCCGGCATTAGCACGCCGGTTATCGCCATGACAGCTAACATAATGGTCAACGACAGGGAATCATATTTCGAAGCGGGAATGTGCGACTGCCTTCCCAAACCGTTCACAACTCATGATCTGTGGGCATGCCTTTTAAAATATTTAAAACCGGTCAGCATGATTTCCTTGAAATTAAACGCTGATTACGCCGAAGAAGATGAATACAAAATGGAGCTGATATCGACTTTTGTAAAAAGCAACCAGACAACTATCGCGGATATTGAAAAAGCGATTGCAACAGGCGATTTAAAACTTGCGCACCGGCTTGCGCACACGTTAAAAGGCGTTTCAGCAATTGTCGGCATGAATGCGCTTGCGGAAGCCGCTCAAACTGTCGAGCAGCTGCTTTTAAAAGGAAAAACAGATTCTATAAACAGTAAAATGAAGATTCTCGGAAAGGAAATGGAAAGCGCGTTAGACGAACTTACTCCGATAATGAATGATTACACTGCGTCGCTCACAAGCAAAAAACAGAATAAAGTCATGGACAGAGAAAAATCAATAGAACTGCTTGATACCCTTGACGCGCTGCTTGAATCTGACAGTTATGACAGTTTAAANCTTGTAAAAGANTTGNACATGATCCCGGGAGCANGGCAGCTGGCGGTACAGGTAGAAAANATTCAATTTAAACAGGCGCGTATAACGCTTGCCGCCGTCAGAAAAAACCTTGTGGACGGAGAACAGGATGGAAAATAAAAAAAATAAAATNCTAATAATTGATGACGAAAAAATTAATATTACCGCGTTAGCGTATTTTCTAAGGCCAGACTACGATATNATTGTCGCGACTGACGGCGCCGCCGGAATTGAAGCNGCGGAAAAGCATCTTCCTGATCTTATCCTGCTTGATGTAATCATGCCGGAAATGAACGGCTATGAAGTATTGGAAAAACTGAAATCATCAAAAACCGCGGGCGCGATTCCTGTGATTTTTATTTCGGGAATGAACACAGTTGAAGACGAAGAAAAAGGGCTGGCTCTGGGCGCGGCGGATTATATCTTAAAACCTTTTAAAAACAGCATTGTAAAAGCAAGAGTAGAAACGCAGATTAAATTGATCGAATATAAACGCGTAATTGAAGAACTAAAAAAATCAAATTGAATGTTTTTATAAATTACCGTGTTTATGGAATATTCCCTTTTTTTTCATATGCATATATAATTACGTTAAAGGCTTTTATTATAGAAATACATAAATTTATGACGATTTTCCTTGACCCGAAGGACATTATTTTGTATTTTTTATATATGGAAGATATATTTCCATTATTTAAATAATAGAATTATCAGGAAGATTTAATGACAAAACAGGAGAATAAATCCGAAAAACCGGATCAAGCGGACAATTTACAGGATAATTTACCGGAAAAAAATAATGAAAATACCGCCAAAACGCCTCGTGATGAAAATAACGGCGGCGGACAAAACGAATCAGCGCAAGAACCGGAACCGTCCGAAGATATGACAGCTAACCAGTCACCGGAAGCAAAAATCAAGATGCTGGAAGAAAAATTGCTGGAAACGCAGGATCAATTTTTNCGAAAAGCCGCAGAGTTTGAAAATTTCCGCAAAAGAATGAATCAGGAAAAACAAAATTCTATCGAGTATGCCAACCAAAGCCTGCTTTTAGATATAATCCCCATCATTGACGATTTTGAAAGAGCAATCCAGGCCGGTGAAAATTCGACAGACTACAACGCTTTTCTGGAAGGTATAAAAATGATAGAAAAACGTTTAACTGCCCAGCTTGAAGCAAAATGGGGGCTAAAGCGTTTTGTTTCCGCGGGGGAACCTTTCGACCCGAACCTGCATGAAGCCCTGATGATGGAAAAATCAAGCGAAGTAACCGAAGCTACAGTGCAGGAAGATTTCGGAAAAGGATATATGCTGAAAGACAGAGTGATAAGAGCTGCAAAGGTAAAAGTTTTAATGCCGGAAGCAGATAATAAATAACATTTATCAAAAGGAGATAAGTCATGGGAAAAATTATTGGGATTGATTTAGGAACAACAAATTCCTGCGTATCCGTTCTTGAAGGCGGAGAACCCATCGTCATTCAAAGCTCGGAAGGCGGACGCACTACCCCGTCAATCGTCGGATTCACGAGCAAGGGAGAACGCATTGTAGGCGCCCCTGCGAAGAACCAAATGATCACAAATCCGGAAAATACCATTTATTCGATTAAACGTTTCATGGGGCGCCGTTTCTCGGAAGTCGCCAATGAAATGAAACTGGTTCCGTACCATTTATCGGATCAGGGCGGCGACGTCCGTGTGGATATCGATGGTAAAAAATACTCGCCGCAGGAAATTTCAGCGTTCGTTCTTCAAAAAATGAAAAAAACCGCGGAAGACTACCTTGGCGAAACCGTCACAGAAGCTGTCATCACAGTCCCTGCGTATTTTAATGACGCGCAGCGTCAGGCGACAAAAGACGCTGGAAAAATCGCAGGTCTTGATGTAAAACGCATTATCAACGAACCGACCGCCGCTTCTTTGGCTTTCGGTTTTAATAAAGGATTCAAAAAAAGACAAAATCATCGCCGTTTACGATCTTGGCGGCGGAACTTTCGACGTTTCAATTCTTGAACTTGGCGAAGGCGTTTTTGAAGTCAAATCGACAAACGGCGACACCCATCTTGGCGGTGACGATTTCGATCGCCGCATAATGGAATGGCTTATCGCTGAGTTTAAAAAAGACACAGGCATCGATCTTGGCCAGGACAGAATGGCTCTGCAGCGTCTGCGCGAATCCGCGGAAAAAGCAAAAATCGAGCTGTCTTCGATGCAAACTACAGAAGTCAATCTGCCGTTTATAACCGCCGACCAGAGCGGTCCGAAGCANCTTCAAAANTCACTTACAAGGGCGAAATTCGAACAAATGGTCGAAGACCTTCTTGAACGTTCCAAAGAGCCNTGTAAAAAAGCGCTTGCAGATGCAGGCTTAACAGCGGAAAAAATTGACGAAGTTATCCTTGTCGGCGGTTCAACAAGAATNCCTGCGGTTCAGCAGATAGTAAAAGACTTGTTTAAAAAAGAGCCGAATAAAGGCGTTAACCCCGACGAAGCGGTCGCGGTGGGCGCGGCAATTCAGGGCGGCGTTCTTGGCGGCGACGTAAAGGACGTGTTACTACTTGATGTAACGCCGCTTTCGCTCGGCATTGAAACGCTTGGCGGCGTAATGACAAAACTAATCACGCGCAACACAACAATTCCAACCCGCAAAAGCCAGACCTTCTCCACTGCTGCCGACGGACAGACAGCGGTATCAATTCAAGTTCTACAAGGCGAGCGCGAAATGGCAAGCCAGAACCGGCTGCTCGGCCGCTTCGATCTTGTAGGAATTCCACCCGCGCCGCGCGGCGTTCCGCAAATCGACGTAACTTTTGATATCGACGCAAACGGAATTGTTCACGTAAGCGCGAAAGACCTTGGCACGGGAAAAGAGCAGAAAATCCGCATCGAAAGTTCAGGCGGCTTAAGCGACAACGATATCGACCGCATGGTAAAAGAAGCGGAACTGCACGCCGAAGAAGACAAAAAAGAGCGCGAAAAGGCCGAAGTGCACAATGAAGCCGATTCGATGATCTACAGCACCGAAAAGAATCTAAAAGACCTTGGCGACAAAGTCAGTGCGGCTGATAAATCAAAATGCGACGAAGCTGTCGCAGATTTGCGCAAAGCGCTTGAAAGCGGCGATATACAGTCAATCAAAGATAAAACCGAAGCGCTTAAACAAGCTTCGTATAAAATCGCAGAAGAAATATATAAACAACAGGGCGGGCAAAACACAGGGCAGCAGGGCGGAACGGGAGCCGGCGGAGGATTTAATCCCAACACAGGCGGACAAGGCTTTGATCCCAACGCCGGCGCAAGCCAGGGCGGGGATACCAAGAGCGCGGAAGATGCCGACTACGAAGTGGTAGACGATAAATAATGGCTAAACGCGATTACTACGAAGTGCTCGGTGTACAAAAAAACGCCTCCAAAGACGAGATAAAAAAAGCG
>WQTB01000138.1 GCA_009786495.1 Treponema sp. | reverse complement strand
ACGGTTACCTCCACTTTTTCGACGGCAGTTACGTCACCCTTTACCTGCCCCCGGATTAAAACTCTTAAAGCGTGAATATTGGCGTTAACTATCGCGGTTTCATCAATCACAAGCGCCCCGGAAGCNTTNATCTCGCCTGATACCCTGCCTCTTATTAAAAACGGTTTTTCAAACTGCAATGTCCCCGTAAAATCAATATCAGAAGATAAAATGGTATCAAAATCCGAATCTTCCATTAAATCATTGTATACTTCAGTCATAAATATATTTTAACAAATTAATATAGATATGTGAATAGTTAGAAAACAGAGCGCGGATTATTTTTCTTGCGAATTATGCGAAAATGTCGTATTCTGAATTCCTAAGATCAGTTGGAGGAAACATGGACTTTGTATCTGAAATGAAAGCTAAAGCTAAATCCGCGCCAAAAAGGCTTGTTTTACCCGAAGGTACGGATAAACGGATCATCAGAGCGGCAAGAATACTGGTGGATGAACAAATTGCCGCAAGCGTTACCTTGCTTGGAAAAGCGGCTGATATTCAGGAAATCGCAAGAACAGAAGGAGTAGAAATCGACGGTATTGCGATAATTAATCCGGAAGCCGACGGCCGCACGGCAAAATACGCTAACGAATATTTTGAACTGCGGAAAAATAAGGGAATGATGCCCGATCAGGCTAAAATTGATATTATTGATACCCTGCGCTGGGGCGCGATGATGGTGCATATGGGAGACGCCGACGCTATGGTCGCGGGAGCTGATAAAGCAACGACAGACGTACTGCGCGCNGGGCTTTCAATCATCGGCACAAAAGAAGGGCTTAAAACAGCTTCTTCGTGTTTTGTAATGTCGGGGATGGATCCTCAGTTCGGAAAAGAAGGCTCGATGATCTTCTCGGACTGCGCCGTAATACCGGAACCTCTCGCGGAGCANTTGGCTGACATTACGGTAAGCGCCGCGCTTTCATGCCGTGAATTTCTTAATACCGAACCTGTCGCCGCGCTTTTATCGTTCTCGACNAAAGGATCNGCAAAACATGATGATGTTTCAAAGATACAAAATACGGTCGAGATATTAAAAAACAGAAAGGTCGATTTTACCTTTGACGGAGAAATGCAGGCGGATGCCGCTCTTGTTCCTTCCGTACTTGATAAAAAAGCGCCGGGCAGCCCTATACGGGGAAAGGTAAATGTAATTATTTTCCCGGATTTAAATTCAGGAAACATCGGATATAAACTGGTTCANCGTCTTGGCAAAGTNCAAGCCTACGGACCGTTCCTTCAGGGTTTCGCAAAACCGATAAGCGATCTTTCAAGAGGCGCGTCTGTAGATGATATCGTTACAACATGCGCCGTTACACTATCACGGGCGAAATAAGATTAAAAAAAAAGTTGATAATTATAAATATATAGGTTTATAATTATCCATATTAATAACCATGATCCTTAAGGGGGGACAAAATGGCAACAATAAAGAAAACAGCGACAAAACCTGCTGCTAAAAAACCGGCAGCCAAAAAACCCGCAGCAAAAGCTGCCAAACCAGCTGCAAAAAAAACTGCCGCTAAACCGGCTGTTAAAAAAGCCGCGGCGAAACCTGCCGCAAAAAAACCGGCTGCGAAAGCCGCGGTAAAACCCGCAGCGAAAGCGGCGGCAAAACCGGCTGCGAAAGCGGCGGCAAAGCCCGCAGCAAAAGCGGCGGCAAAACCCGCAGTTAAAAAAGCCGCGGCGAAGCCCGCAGCAAAACCGGCTGCGAAAACCGCAGTAAAAGCGGCAGTAAAACCCGCAGTAAAAAAAGCCGCGGCGCCGGAAGCGGATGTCAAATACCGCAATTTGTTTGACGCATACGAAAAGGGAAAACTTCCTTTTGCGCATGGCTATATTGTATCTTCGTTTTTCAGCGCGAATTCCGCGTATTCAATTTATGAAATCGTGTCNTACGAAGGNGTAAAAGANATNTTCCTTACAGCGACAGGATTGCAGTTTAACACAGGCGGAAAAAAACTTTACATTCTGGTAGAACCGGANACNTATCATTTCAAACCGGTGGAACCTGTCAGCAGATCGGAAGGAGAAAAAATTCCGAAGCGGTTCAATGAACTTGAAACCATTATCGCNAAAAATCAGACAAGAATAATGGTAGCTAAAGAACCCACAGAATCCTACGGCGCGTTCACGATCTTAAAGCCNCAGGGCATGAATTTCTCGATTGTGTTCTATGAAATGCCTGAAGTATATGATACTCTCGCTGTTTTCTTTGAGGAATCANTNAATAGGCAGCGCAAAGTCCCGCAGTCAGACGCTAAAAAAGCGGCTCATGAGATTGCGTCAATTGTAAAGAAAACAATGGGCTTTCAGGGTGAGTTTGTATCAGGTTAATTAAAACCAAAGTTTAAAGCTAAAATAAAAAAGGCTGCCGAAAGCAGCCTTTTTTTTTCGTAAGGCGCGCAATTTACCACGCGCAGGTAATTGTAAGTTGTTCAAAACTCAAGTTATCGAACAACTCAATTATTTTTTTACATCCGCTTTCTCTATCTCCGCCTGAGCGACAGCAAGAAGCGCGATTGGAACTGAATACGGCGAGCAGGACACATAATTTAATCCTGATTCCATGCAGAAACGTACATTCGCAGGATTCGCGCCGTGTTCGCCGCAAAGGCCGCACACCAAATCAGGACGCGTCAGCCGCCCGCGATCCGCCGCAAGAGCGATAAGCTCCTTAACGCGCGAATCCAGCGTACTAAAGGGATTGCCGTCTATAAGGTCGAACAATGTGTAGTCCGGCATGAACGCGGTAAAGTCATCCCTTGAAATACCGAGGGTTGTCTGAGTTAAATCGTTTGTGCCGAAACTAAAGAAACGTCCGTACTTGGCGATATCTCCGGCGCCGAGAGCAGCCGCGGGAAGTTCAATCATCGTGCCGATTTTATACTCGACTTCCTTTGCCTTAAGTTCTTTCCGCAGCGCTTCTTCGATATCAACTATGCCGGGATAATTTGAGCCTTCGATTTTTTTTCCGTACGCGATAAGTTTTAATTCTGCGTCATTCATTACGATAGGCACCATAATTTCCGGGAACACATCGACTTTTTCCGAACGCAGTTTATAAGCCGCTTCAAAGATTGCTTTAACCTGCATGGCGTAAATCTCCGGGTACGATACCGCAATGCGGCAGCCGCGGTGTCCAAGCATCGGGTTAAATTCATGCAGCGAGTCAATGCGGGCGGTTATATCCGCTTTGGATGCCTTTACCTTTTTGCCTTTTGAACAATGCTCTATNTANGCGTTAAGTTCATCNGGNTTATGAGGCATAAACTCATGAAGCGGCGAATCGAGAAGACGGATCGTTACTTCCTTTCCCGCCATCACTTTCATGATGCCGTAAAAATCTTCCCTTTGCATTACCTGAAGTTTATCAAGCGCCTTNTGCCTTTCNTTTTTATCATCCGAAAGCAGCATATCGCGGAACACATTGATCCTGTCTTCTTTAAAGAACATATGCTCGGTGCGGCAAAGCCCTACTCCCTCCGCGCCGAAACTCAGCGCAAGNGANGCGTCCTTCGGGGTATCAGCGTTACANCGGACATGGAAATTTTTAATAAAGCTTTTGGAAAGANTGATAAAATCGAAAAGCCCGGATTCCTGCGGATTAGGTTCAATCAAGTCAGCAACGCCGAGATACACCGAAGATTCGCCGAAGAACGGCACGTCAATCGTGATGTAATCGCCCTGCGAAAATGAAAGCTCCCCGATCGATGCTTTATTCCCCTTGATTTTTAACGCGGGAGAAACAAGCGACACTTTTCCATACTGACGCGCCACTACAGACGCGTGGGCGGAATAGCCGCCTTCGGCTGTTAAAACGCCGGTACTTACCTCGATAGCTTTTACGTCTTCAGCGAACGAAGATTCCAAAACCAGAATGCAGCGATCGTCCTCTCCGTGCTGAGCGGCAAGTTTCTTTCCTTCAAGTAAAGCGTCAGTGTTGAAAAACACACGCCCTATCGCTGCGCCCGGAGCGCCGGCAATGCCTCCCTTCCATGCTTTTAATCCCTTTACGCTCGACGGATTTATTACAGGATGGAGAATCTCGTTAAGCCTTAACGGGTCAATCGCTTTTACTACATGGGCAGAATCGACTATCTTGCGTTTTTGGAGATCAAGGAGGAGCTTAAGATCAGATTGAGTTGACTTTGAATCGACAAGCCTCTGTTCAATGAGCCACAGTTTACCGTTTTCTACGGTAAAGCGAACCTGTCTGATTTCTTTGAACTTGTCTTCGAGTGTCCACGCGATCTTTTCAAGTTGTTTTAAATGAGCCGCGTCGATTTTATTAATTTCATGCCCGGTCTCGCCAATTTCATTGAACTTACCTGTATAATAATTTCCTTGAAGTTTCTTTTCGCCTGTTACGACATTGCGGCTAAAGAAATAACCTGAACAGGAATCCTTGCCGTAATTGCCGTAAACCATCGGCTGAATTAAAAGCGC
>WQTB01000137.1 GCA_009786495.1 Treponema sp. | reverse complement strand
CTTTTTTCGGCGTCAGAGGCGTCAATCAAAAGGCCAAGGTAAAAATCATTGTTGTCAGTCTGGGCATGCTGCGACGCGCATGAAACGGCAAAGAAAAACAAAAAAGAAAACAGAAGAACGCGGTAAAGAATTCCGGTTTTCATGCGCGGAAGACTTTGCTGCACGAATCGCATTATCGCCGGAACCTAATTTCTCGGAGGAATGCGGATTGTTCTGCCGGAAATAATCAGATTGGGATTTCGAATATTATTAAACTGCGCGATTCTTGTAAAAAGCCAGGGATTGCGGTAAAACGCTTCGGCAATATCCCATAATGTGTCGCCCCACCGGATTGTATAATTAACGCCTTCCCTTGGAATTGTTTCAGGTACGTTATACGAAGCGACAGGCGGATTGCGCCCTGACGACATCACCCTTGCGGCAGGCTGAGTAACAGGCGCAGTAATTACAGGCGGGGGTTCAACAACCTGAATTACGGGCTCAGCTTGAACTACAGGTTCAGACTGCGCCGCAGGCTGTTGAGGCTGCTGTACAACAGGCTGCTGCTGGACGGACTGCGATGTTTGCGTAACAGCNGGTCTGTCAAACCATGACTTTACAACATTTAATCCGNCGAACAAAAACAGCCATGCCGCGGCAAGCGCGAGAATTAAAATCAATCCGATTANAACAAAAANCCATTTTTTNGGAGCCGTTTTTTTCTCTTTTCTGATTTTAGCCGCNTGATTATACAAACCCGAAGGAGGCTCTTCGTTTGATTCAAGTTCAAAATCGGGGATTTCAAGGTCGCGCGCGGTTTCATCCATGGACTTCAGCGAAACTGTCAGAACACAATGCTCGCCGCCCGAACCGTTGTCAAGATCGATCGCGTCAGCGACAATGTTACCGTCTGCGTCTGACGAAATCACCATTTCGATTGACGGCTCGCCTTTTTGTTTCGGCTTGATATTTTCCACGACCACCGTGCCGATATACTGCGCGTCGGTCATTATATTTGTGGTGCTTCTGTATAAATCGATTTGAACGCTCGGCTGGTTATCATGAACTGTGGTAAGGATCAGTCTTTTTTTAATTAAGGAGTCTTCTTCCAATATGGGGTAAAAATCACCATTGGCGATTTTAATGCCAATATTTGATGCCATTATAACAACTCCTTCTCCCGCACGCCTGCGCGTGCATTTTTGGACAGGCAAAAAACAGGTTTTTTTAAATTTAGACGCTGAATTTGCCTTTGTCAAGACTTGAATAGTCCAATTAAGTTTAATTATCGGCAAAATCATTGATAAAAAGCATAAAATCATCCGATAATATATGGTATGAGTCCGGTTTTATTCGGCGTTATAGCAGTCGTACTTGTTGTAACAGTAATTATTATGTTAAGGGGATTTCTCAAGGGCGCTTCNTTCGGCGGCGGAAAACATTCCAGGGATTTGGACGCGGCTGTAAGGGAAGCGAACAAACGTCTGTCGCAAAATCCAAACGATCCTGAAGCTCTTTACATTCTTGGCAACGCTTATTTTGACGAACAAAACTGGGACAAGGCAATGAAAACCTTTGAGCATCTGACTGAGCAGCTTACACCGGCTGCTATTCCCGGCGTTGATAATTTTCAGGCTCATTTAAGATACGGTTTATCCGCAAGAAAACTCGGCATGCTTGAACAGGCGTACAAAGGGTTTTCGATGGCAAGAGCGATCAGGCAGGATAATTTTGAAGTAAATTACGAGCTTGGCGCGCTTGAGTTTGAAAGAAAAAATTATGAAAAGGCGGTAATGCTTTTAAAAACCGCGCGCGTACAGGACCCTGAAAGCCCCGCCGTTCTCCGCTATATGGGGCACGCTCTTTTCAGGCTGAAAAAACCAAAAGAAGCGATGAGTTTTATCCGCAAGGCAATCGACCTTGCGCCGGACGACAAGGAATCGCTTTACACGCTTGCCGAATGTTATCACGAAGCAAACCAGACTGAGCAGGCGCTTCGCATTTTTAATCATCTGCGCGCGGACCCTGCTATGGGGCCGAACGCCTGTCTTATCGCAGGAACAATCCATCTTGATACAAGACAGCACGAAGCCGCGATACAGGATTTTGAAATCGGCCTGCGGCACGCGAACATAAAAGCCGATATTCTGGCGGAGCTTCGCTATAAGCTCGCGACAACGCTGATAAAAGCAAACGAAATCGGCAGGGCAATACCGTACCTGAAACAGCTTCAGGCGGAAAACCCGTCGTACAAAGACGTGCAGGTTCTTCTTGGAAAATATATCGAGTTAAACGCAAACCGCAATCTGCAGCTTTTCCTTATGGGATCTTCCGCGGATTTCGTCGCGCTGTGCCGCAAAATCGTAATGACATATTACCCTAAGGCAAAAGTAAAAATTACAAATATTTCTGTTAACAAAAGCGAATGGGCTGATATTCTCGCGGAAATTGACACGACAAAGTGGTCTGATGTAATCATGTTCCGTTTTATCAGAACCCAGGGCTCCATCGGAGAACTTGTTGTCAGGGATTTCGGCGGGCACCTGAAGGACGCGAAGGCAGGCAAAGGTATTTGCATAACTGTCGGCGCGTATACGGAAGAAGCCAGAAGATACACGGAAGCCCGCCTTATCGATTTAATTGAAAAAGAACAGCTTCAGGCAATCCTTAACAAGCTGGATGTAAAAGGCCCCGCAGCTAAAAAATAAATAATAGAGTTGTTCGATAACTTCAGTTATTGAACAAGTCCAATGTCATTTTGAATTCCTTAAAGCAAGCAATAAAGGCAGATGATCGCTTAGCCCGTATCCTGTGCGCGGATTATACGGAACCGGAATCCCCGCAGAATCGGCAAACGGCTCTGTATTGACAACAAACGCCCTTTCAAATTCCCAGCCGGTGTCATTAAAAAACTGATAAGAAAGCAGAAAATGATCGATTGTTTCCCAGTTGTATTTGTAGTAGTAAGACCCGTTTTGCATTTCGCGTATCCAGGGAGAAAAAAGAGTAACCGCGGTCTGCTGAAAATAAACAGGAGACGGCGGCATGTTTCCGCTTATCACGATGTAGTCTTTCTGCTCCGCGCCTGTAAGCTGCGCGCAATAAGGATCGTCAGGTAAAAGCGCGCTGATATAAACAGAACCCTGTCTGTAAAACTCATCGTAATTTTCGTTTAAATCGCCTGCGACAATAACGCATATTTCAGGATCGCTTTCCCAGAGTTCGCGGATGCGCCTTAGAATCACACGCGCGGAAGCCTTGCGCACATTTTCCGTAACATCATCCCCGCCAATTTTAGATTTCCAGTGGCAGGCAAAAATAATAATATCATCCGCTTCTGTCTGAACCCTTGCTTCAAGCACAGGACGCGGAGTAATTTCGCCGTCTATATTGATTGAATGGGATTTAATTTCNACTAACGGAAAACGGCTTATAATTCCAATCCCAATCGCTGAATCCGCGTTACCCGCAAAGTGGCTCCACGAATAACCGCCGCCAAGCGCCGAAGAAAGGTCTTCCAGAATCCTGAGCGATTCAATTTCCTGAAACATGAAAACATCAGGCTTCGGCTCTATTTTGCCAATCGCCGCGGAAATCGTATTGATTCGCCCCATGTATTTTTCCGCCGACCACCCTGACGACAGAAGGAACTCGCTGTATTCATTGCCGTTATCCGTTCCGTCAAAAAGATTGTGAATATTCCATGTCATCAGGGTGATGTTCCCTGAAACCGCCTGCGTTTCCGGCTCCGGCGTAACACAGCCTGAAACCGCCGCCCCCGTCAAAATAATGAATAAACAAATGTTGATATTTTTCATAACAGCCCCCATAAATTGATTTACCATATATGGGCGCGAACCCGTCGTTTTGCATGACCGAAAATGAAAAAAAATACATATTCGCGTTTTTGAAAAAGACTCTTGACAAATAATATCTAATGTATTAAATTGTATTTACAATGTATTAATAGGGGCGATATATGGCAACAATTCAAATAAGGATAGATGATGACTTAAAAATAGCAGCGGATTCTCTCTTTTTTAATCTTGGGATGGATACATCAACAGCTGTCAGAATATTTATAAAAGCCGCTATCGCAAAGGATGGATTGCCATTTGCGGTAAAAATGCGAAAACCAAATGCCGACTTACAAAAAGCAATTGAAGATACCCGCAATCGCCGTAATCTTCACGGACCGTATAAAACGGCGGAAGAAGCCGTTGCCGCAATGNTGAATGATTAATATATGCTAGAAATTGTATTTACAAATAAAATGAAACACGATGTTAAAATAATTAAAAAACGCGGCAAGAATTTATCAAAACTGACAGAAACTCTAAATTTACTGGCAAGCCGAGAACCAATGCCTAAACGATATAAAGATCATCAATTAGCTGGGAATCTTAAAGATTTCAGAGAATGTCATATAGAACCTGACTGGTTATTAATATATCAAATATTTGATGATATATTAATACTTTCAGCTTCCGGCACAGGTACACATTCAGATTTATTTTCCTGATA
>WQTB01000136.1 GCA_009786495.1 Treponema sp. | reverse complement strand
AAAGCTGCAGGAATCGCCCGTATGGGGATTCAATTTTAAATGTCAGAACGGCGTAAGCGTTGCTGACAAAGGAGTCATTTATGAAAGGACCAAGAAGTTACATCGATCTGGGAAACATTTTCGATGAAATTTTCGAGACAGCCCAGGAATTCAAGGATCAATTCAGCAGGAATTTCAACAACTGTCAGGGCGAAAGGGGCTTTAACCGCGGACATGAGCATGTCCACAGACACGGGCCGTTTCCTTTTGACAAACAATTTTTTGACGAGAATACCGATTTTTACCCGAATTATTCGTATCCTCCGATGAATGTTTACATGACGGAAGACAAGTCGCTGGTTTTTGAATTCGCGCTTGCAGGCTTTAACGAGAACGACATAAGCCTGTCGTTTCAGGGCGACTATATGGTGTTCTCCGCGAAACTCGGACCTGATCCCGACAGTCCTGTAAGGCCCCGCGAAAACGGCGGATTAGAAGACAATGTCCGCTATTTTAAACGCCGTTTAAAAATGAAGGATATCGAAAAACAAAAATATTTTGTTCCGCTGGACAAGTACGCGCAGGACAAAGTTAAAGCTTTATACAAAAACGGAATCCTTCGCGTCAGCATTCCGCCCAAGGACGAAGTTGATCAAAACGACGGAATCAAAATCGAAATTGTAAAAGAAGGCGTGTAACTTTAAAGGGGGCGGAGTACGCTCTGTCCCCTTTAATTTACGGGCAGACTGTAGGATTTTTCAATCTGGTANTTTCCCAAAACATTATTCGCNATTGCCAGTTCTGTCGCTTCCAGATCATTGAAATGCCACCATTCCGAACAAAGNGGCGACATCAGCGCTTCCGTCATGTATTTAAAAAGAATCTTTGTTCCTTCAGTTACATTGGGGAGAAATGTCGCCGTTCTCCACCTGACATTGTCGCTTGAAAGCATCGGCTCTGTAAAAATGGCGGAGGCTCCGCTGAGTTCGTGCATTGCCGACTGCATCGGAAACTCCGAAAATCTTGCTACATGCGTATATTGATAAATGCCCGCCGTAACTGTGATTCTATCGATCACAGTGCCGAGGCTTATATCAACCGCGCTGCCCCTTTGATGATTATACGGTGCCGGGGCTATAAACCAGTTTCTTGTAAACCAGCCTGACGTAACGCCCTGACGCACTACAGCGTTCTTGTTTATAAGCTCGGTAAAATTATCAAAAACAATCTGATGCGCGTCATGCGGCCTGAATGACTCATAAATTATCAGCGTATGTCCGTTCGCAAGCGCGGCCTTCTGCGCGTTGTATAATTTCTCCGCCATTCCGTATAACACAGGCGCTATAAATTCTTCTCTTGCGAGCCTCCTGTTAAAATCTTTCGCGTTGTAAAGGGCAGTCCCTGTAACATTTGGTATTTCGATCTTTGATGATCTAAATAAAGACGAATATGTGTTTGTATTGTCATGAACAATCGAAGGAATAACATCAGGTATATTGATCATGCAAAGCCTGTTAAATATCCATCCCGCCGAATTATTAACTGTTATATACCAATAGCCGTTAACTTCATCCANAATGGTGAATCCCTGTCCNGCCTTTACATTATCAACTATAACAGCGTGTTCGCCGGGAGCCAGATAAAGCGGAAGATCGATTGCCGCGTATCCGCTTGCGCCGATNACAGGAAGCTCAAACACTGTGGAAACATGAGTCTCTTTTATANTAGTTTCTTCGCCAGCAGCGCCGCTATCTGCGCTGCCTGCGGTGCCGCTGTATTGCCGGGTAAATCTCATTACAGGTTCATTCGCTGTGCCCTGCGAGTCTCTGATAAAAGCATCCGCCTTCGGTTTGCAGCCAGAAAAGCAAAGCAGGAGCAAAAAGAAAGCAAACGGGTAAAAAACATATTTCAAAATCATCCCTCCCAAAAGACAATTATTAAAGGCGGCTTTTTCAAACTTCAGTTAAAAAGTTTTTCCATGTATTGCGCAAGCGGAGTAAATTTATGAAGCAGATACAGAATTATAAGATGCGCAGGATAAAATATATAAAAACTCCATGCCATTATTTTTGATTTCACTCCGAGTTTGCCGCTGTACGCAATAAAGAACGGAATCGCAAGGAAAATCCCGAACTGATGCCAGGGAAGATTAAAATTGTTATTGATAAACAGCCGCAGACATACAGGCGTTAAATGACACACGATTCCGATAACGCAGAACGAAATTATCTGCTTCTTTAGATTTCCGCGGAATAACCCGAATCCTGCTATCCATAAGACAGCGACAAAATTCCAGTTTGCGGTATACGCCAGAGCGCAGCACGCGGCCAATGCGGCAAGTTTTAAAACAATATGAATCTTATCGCTCTTTAACACAGCCAAAGCCGCAAGCCCCATTGTGAGCGCCCAGATTACGCTGGTATACGGGAAAAGCAGCGGCTGGCTAAAGGCAAGATTATACGGAATATGGGAAATAAGCGAAAAAATCACAAGACGGAAAAAATATCTTTTTACATTTGAAGTATGGTGGTATCCTTCAGCGATAAGAAAGCAGAAGATAGGAGCNACNATTCTTCCCGCCGCCTTTAATACCATATAGATAATTGTGTTTCCGGGAATAAAAATGCCTGCGAAATGATCCACNAGCATTAAAATAATCGCGATGACTTTTAATTTATTAGTGGTCAGCGCAGACGATAATTGATCATTCATTTTCATATTCATAAATTACCTGCCGTCAAGAAGATGGCGGACGTTCATAAGCTCATGAACCTGAGCGTATACGGGAAGGTTGCCGCCTGCGTTATTTTTATCATAATCAACCAGCAAAGCATATAATGAACTTAAGAGTTCAATAAATACCTTTAAATTATTCGGAAGATTATTTACAGTCATTTCACGGTATATCCTGTCAGGAGCGTGTGAGTCCGCCCTGATTTTATTTTTTATTGAATGTATGCCGTTGCGCGCCACTTCCACAAGACGTGCGCACGCGGCGATCTGTTTGTATAATTCGTCCAGTTTATAGCCCGTAAAACGGTATTCTTCCAGCCTCTCTGTAAAGGATTCTATATATTTCCACGATCTTTCGTCAAGGTAAAGCTGCAATATAAGCGGACGCAAAACGCGGTTTGTAATATTCAAATGATAATGATAGCTTATTCTTTCGATTGCTTTAAAAATATTATCGTTCTTAACTATTGCCAAATTATCCTCCAATAAATACATTATACCGCGAATTTATATTAACAGGCAACAGTAACAAATCCTAATTTCCGCTTGTCAATTTTGTTAAATTATTAAAGGTGTTATAATATAAAAGGAGTTAAATTTTGGAAAAGATAATAAAACCTGCAAGGGAAAAATGGAAGGGCTCAATGACTGACAGGGAACGCTTTAACCGTCAGATGCATTACAAAAGCGTTGACCGCTGCTTTAATATGGAATTCGGCTATTGGGATGATAATTTTATCTTATGGGATATTTTTAAGGATAACGGAATAAAAAACAACAGCGAAGCGGACATATTTTTTTCGTTTGACAGGATCGAATCAATTTACAGTAATAATTTTATTTATCCGCCCTTTGAAGAAAAAGTGATTGAGAAAAAGGAAAACACGCAGATCATCATAAACGCGGAAGGCGTTCTTGTTGAAGTTCCGCTTGAAGGAAAGGGAAACAGCATCCCGCATTATATAAGGCCTTTAGTTACCTGTCCGGACGACTGGGAAAAAATAAAAAAGGAGCGTTTTGATCCTGACCATCCCGGGAGGCTTCATGACATCGGCGCATTAAAAAGATCGATGCCGGACTGCGAAACCCGCGATTTCCCGCTTGGAATTGACTGCGGTTCAATGATTGGAAAAATCCGCGATTTGCTCACNTTTGAAGGGCTTGCTTACGCGATTTACGATTACCCCGAAATGCTTGAAGACATGGCGGAGACAGTCTGCAGGATAATTGAACATTCGCTCGATCAGCTTCTGCCGCATTTTAAATTTGATTTCGCGTCAGGCTGGGAAGATATATGTTTTAAGAACGGCCCGATTGTAACGCCTGATTTTTTCAAAAATGTTATCATGCCGCGGTACAAAAGGATCAGCGCGAAATTAAAAGCGCATAACATTGACATATGGTACACAGACTGCGACGGCGACGTTCGGCCGCTCCTGCCGTATTTTCTGGAAGGCGGAATAAACTGCCTTTTCCCGTTTGAAGTAAACAGCTGCACTCACCCGGGCGCGCTGCTTGATGAGTACGGCGGGCAGCTTCGAATCATGGGCGGCGTAGATAAAATGCGCCTCGGCGAAGGAAAAGCCGCGATAAAAACATACCTTGAATCGCTTGATAAATATGTCACGCGCGGCGGCTATATTCCGTTCTGCGATCACCGCTGCCCGCCCAATGTAAAGCCCGAGGATTATCTTTACTATCTTGACTTAAAAGAAGAAATGTTCGGTTGATTAAATATATTCAAAAATAATAATTAAAATCATTAATATCCTTCAGATGATCCGCCGGTTAAAAGTTTTACAGC
>WQTB01000135.1 GCA_009786495.1 Treponema sp. | reverse complement strand
ATTTCCGGCTCTTCACGCCGCAGCCGCATAAAATCTTTCCAGTTTTCGATAAAATCATCTGATGTTTTCCTGCTTAAGGGCAGCGATTTGCCGTTTAATATGTCTTCGCACAATTTATTACGTACAATCGAACCGGCTTTATACACAACCCGTATTTCCGAAAGGATATTTTTATGCGTTTTCGCGAGAAATACCAAAGCGGCGCTGTTTAAATGGCTTTCGCCGTGAAATTTTTTATATACGGCATAATCCCATGTATGAAGCGGCAGTCTTATCCGCGTTACCAGCTCCTGTTTTTCCATTGTTGTATTTTCTGTAAGCGAATGAAAGCGGGAAGCTGAAACCCATCTTGAACTGCTGGAATTTCTTAGTTCATACTGGGCGTCCAAAGCGATAAGCGGCGCCGGAATATCGGGAGAAAAACCGCCTGCGGTGCAAATATTACCGCCGATTGTGGCGATATTGCGAAGCTGAACGCCCCCTATATTTTCGATGCAGGCTCGAAGGACGCCGGGAACCGCTTTTCCAAGATTAACAAGTCTATTCAATCTTACCATTGAGCCGATTTCAAGATAATGCTCCGTTCTTGTAATTTTTTGAAGTTCGGCGATTTTATCAAGGCATAAAAAAGCGGGCGGCAGGTTTAATATGTTATTTTCCTGCCTTCCGATAATATTGGTTCCGCCCGCGTAACATACAGCGTCGGGAAACCGGTTCCACGCTGAAAACAGTTCCTGAAAATTTACCGGTATCAAAACGTGATTAAGAGGCGTATCCATTTAGCCTCCTTTGCCGCATAACGGCGATACTGTTTACTACTTTTACAAGCCGCTCTGCGTTTGTGCAGCGGCACATAATACCTGAAAAACCGGAAAGTATTTCATTTTTGGAAGGCGACGGATTTTTATCAAGAAGGGCGTCCGTGCAAAGGATTTTTCCCGCTTCGCAGTATCCGCAGTTTCCAAGATGTTCTTCCGCAAACGCTTTAATAATTTCCTGATACTCGATTGTCTGCGAAAAACCTTCAATGGTGATTATTTCGCTACCTTTAATTTTAAACGCTGGTATAAGGCACGCCGGGCTTACCTTCCCGTTAAACAAAACTGTGCATGCTCCGCATTGGCCCGCAAGGCAGCCCGGTTTCGCCCCGAACAGCCCGAAGCTGCTTCTGAGAATGTCAATCAGTCTGACGCCTGCTTCGCCGCGGAAAATTACATCTTCGCCGTTTAGAATAAAGTTGATTGTCATTTATGCCCCGGTTCAGGAATTTTTTCATACCTTGCTTTAAACATTTCCCAGATTTCATTTCTTTTTAATGGGATGGATTTAAAGCTGTGATCCATCGCCTGGGATACAGCCTGCGTAAAAGCTGCGGGAATGCATGTAAAGGGAAGATCGCCTATTCCCTTAGGGTCGCCTGAATCGCAGTCAAGAAAATCAATGTGAACAGGCGGAATTTCTATCGGCGAAAAAATTGAAAAATTGCTGTATTGGGATTTTGGAATTTCCCCGTTTATATATTCAAGACACTCCGTGAACGCCCAGCCGAGCGCCTGCGTTGCGCTGCGCTTTACGCTCCTTCTTGCCCTGTTAAACGACATAATTCTGCCGCCGTCGATGGCGAGCCATATACCGCGGATAATCGGAACACATTCTGCAAGGTCTATCGCTACTTCAACTACGGCGGCGGCAAGACCAGGTCTTGTAAACCCTTTTACATCAGGCACTTCAAGGCCGCGCAGGGAACCTGCTTGCGGCTTAGCCGTACGGCGCACTGTAATCGGAAGCGGATCGTGAAACCGCTGCTTTTTTATCGCGTTACAGCATTTTTCAACAAGTCTTGTTACAGCAGTTATGTTTCTTGAAGCGCAGGAAGGGCCGCAGTCAGGCGCATTAATTGCATCAACTCTAATCATGTCAGGGTTTATAGATAATGTTTCAAATACTATTTTTTCCCAAATTTTGGAATAGTCTTCCGGCGTTGTAATGCAGGTTTTTATTTCCAGAATACTGTCTTTTGTTAAGGTAATTTCTACGCTGAAATTTCCCCTGTCGTCATCATATAAAGGATATAAAAGACCGCTGCTCTGATATCCAAGCGCGATTCCAATGCCCCTTGGATTATCGCCTCCTGCAAAATAACCGGTTCTTCCGCTTTCCTGCGCGCTGCCCGGTTTGTTTTTTCTGCTTTGTCTTAGCAGTTCATTCGACGTCCATTTTCTGTAATAATCGCTGTGTTTCGCCGCGGCGCTTATTAAGTCCTCGCATGAAACGGATGTTTTTTGCTGCGTTGAAGGAATGATATTTTTATGGT
Organism: Treponema sp.; assembly: GCA_009786495.1. The sequence goes on along the minus strand of WQTB01000135.1, from coordinate 2,243 downwards.
CTGCATTTTTTAATTTCCAGACAGCAGGGTCAATTCCGGAAATATCCGCGACTTGCGAAACATGCTGTTCAACCGCAAATAACCCCTGGGCGAGACCAAAGCCCGAAAACGCGCCCTGTGGCGGTATATTTGTTCTATAGGTTTTGGCGGTTAACACTAAATTGTTAAAATTATAAAAACCAAGGCAGCCAAGACAAATATTATCAAGAATTTCTTTTTCGTTAACCGGATACGCGCCAAGGTTAACGGAAATATTGATGTTTGTCGCAAGAATATCGCCGTTTTTATCGACAGAACTGAAAATATCAATTTCCGAAGAAAACCTTTTTGGCGTGTATAAAAAATCATCTTCCCTGTTTAAAATAAGACGCACAGGTTTTTTAGCGATAAATGTACCGAGTGCAGCATGGCACGCGATAAGCGACGGATACCATAATTTGCCATCCATATGCAGATTGAGTACCGTCGGTTCAACAGTTACTTCGGCGCTGTCGATTCCCAAAACGCCTGCGACAGAGTATTTAACATGATGCGGCCACTGGGTAGCGGTTCTAACTTTCAGCCTGCCTGATTGAACTGGATCGTCTTCATCATTGTACCATGTTACAGCGCCTATCGGTTCAGCGTAAAAATGTTCCTGTATACCTGTATTGTAAGTGCCTATAACGAGCGTGCCTGAATATTCAAATACTTCCTGTGTGCTGCCTGCGGTAATTTCTCTTTCAATTACGGCTTGCGCTTTCTCGTCTTTACCGGAAAAGACAGGCTCTTCTTCTTCAAAGATAACCTTGCACCTTGACGCAAGTTCTTCAAGTTTTGTTTTATCATGGCCAAGCATAATGGCGACAGGTTCGCCGATATAAGATAACTTTTTATCTGCGAGAACAGGAACATCCGTGCCGTCCAATATATTTTTTCCCGGAATGTCTTTCGCCGTAATTAAAATACAGCCGCCCGGAAGCTGGGGCGCCTGTACCGAAAATAATNGTCCCTTTGCAATGGGCGACCTGATTGTCACCGCGTACATCAGGTTTCGGGGATAGACGTCTTCCAGAAACGGGATAGGTTCCATTATGTGTTATTTTATTGGTAAAACAAAAGAATTACAATTGATTTAGAATAGCCAAAAGCTGCTTTGAATTTCTGTACGCGTCAGGATTGTTCGAATCAAATTTACATACAGGACGAAGTTCATCTAAAAGTTTATTGATATCAAGATTGTTCGGAGTTTTTCTGGTTATCTGAAGTATTCTGCTGTAATCCGTCAGCGCCGGCATTTCGTCCTTAGAAAGCAGCGATTCGTCCATCCGCTCTCCGTGCCTTAAACCGATGTACTCAATTTTAATGTCGGTTTCAGGCTCATACCCGTGGAAACGGATTAACTGCTCTGCAAGCTCGCGGATGCGCACAGGCTCGCCCATATCAAGCAGATACAAACCGCCGTTTTCGCCGACACCGCCTGTTTTTAAAACAAGCGAGCAAGCTTCGCTGATTGTCATAAAGTAGCGGCGTATGTCAGGATGCGTGATTGTTACAGGGCCGCCTTTTTCGATCTGCTGCTGGAACAATGGAACTATGGAACCTCTTGATCCCAGAACATTGCCGAAACGCACAATCACAAAATTGGTATCGCTTTCTGCCTGCCGGTTTTTACCTGCGTCAAGCACTATCTGTTCGCATAAATATTTTGATATGCCGTATACTGACACAGGTTCCACAGCCTTGTCTGTTGAAATATGCACAAAGCGTTTTACTCCGTGTTTAACCGCCGCCTTTAAAAGGTTTTCCGTTCCAAAGACATTGTTTTCGATTGCGGCTACAGGATTTTCTTCCATCATGGGAACGTGCTTGTAGGCGGCAGTGTGGAAAATCGCGTCGGCTTTTAANTTGCTTAATAGATAATCAATATAATCGCAGTCTTTTAATTCGCCAATAATCGGAATCANNGTCGCCTTTTCGCCGACGCCTTCTTCCTGTAAAAGACGAAGCTCCCTGTCAATCTGGTAAATNGAATTCTCTCCGTGGCCGAGCATGTAAAGCCTTGCGGCTCCCCCTGAAAGCAGCTGACGGCATAATTCGCTTCCGATTGAACCGCCCGCTCCTGTTACCAGAACCCTTTTTCCGCGGACATAGGAAAGGCTTTCTTTAAGATTAATGGTTATCGGGTTACGTCCCAGAAGGTCCTGAAGATCAATTGAACGCGTCTGAATAAAGTGAGCGTCGTTATCAACAATTTGCGAGAT
>WQTB01000134.1 GCA_009786495.1 Treponema sp. | reverse complement strand
TGTTAAAGGCGGCAGACCTTTTTTACAAAAAAAGAGCGTATCTTGTCCAATGGCTGATTTGGCTTGCGTATGAATATTTATCAACGCAGGGATTTCTCGGATACTCTTACGGGGTGACAGGTTATTCGCAGTGGCAGATCATTCCGTTAATTCAAATAGCAAGCGTCACAGGCGTATGGGGCGTATCGGCATTGGTGACATTTCCTTCATTCTGGCTTTCGGCAATATTCCAAAAAGATTCTGTAAAAAAGCGCGAAGACGCGGAGAATAAAGACAGGAAAAAGAAAGACACTAAAGAAACATCTGTACACCCCCGGAGTTCGCCGCCTCTTAAAGAAATTTTAATCCGAATAAAGTCAGGTGATAAAACCCCGGCAGTTATTTGGGCGGCGGCTTTAATCGCGGCGCTGGTTTTTGGTTTTATCAGCATGAAGGATTTTTCTTCGTATCCTAAAGCGCAGATCGCGCTTATTCAGCAAAACACAGACCCGTGGGAAGCGACCAAGGCTTCGACCAATTACCTGATAAACCAGGCATACCGCAAAGACCTGTCGGTATTGCTGCGGCTTTCAGATGAAGCGCTCGCGTCCAGCCCGAAACCGCAGCTTGTTGTCTGGCCCGAGACAGCGTTTATACCAAGAATTTACTGGCAGGTTAATTACCGCGACGATCAGAATACATGGCTTTTAGTCAGGGACCTGCTTGAATATCTTGCGTCAAAGGATATTCCGTTTCTTATCGGCAATGACGACGGCAGAATGGATCCTTCCAGAAATCCTGACGCAAACGAATATTTCAGAATCGATTACAACGCGGCGATGTTTTATGAAAACGGCGTAAACACGCAAACTTACCGNAAGCTCCATCTGGTTCCGTTTACGGAGCATTTTCCGTACGAAAAGCAGCTGCCCTGGGTTCATAAAGCGNTGAAAGACGCGGATACGCATTTTTGGGAAAAAGGCGATGAATATACGGTGTTTCAAGGGCCGGGGTTCAAATTCTCGTCGCCGATTTGTTTTGAAGACACCTTCGGTTATCTTTCAAGAATATTTGTGCAAAACGGCGCGGATATAATCGTTAATATTTCCAATGACGCATGGTCTAACAGCCTTCCCGCCCAGAATCAGCATCTTTCCATGGCGGTTTTCCGTTCTGTGGAGAATCATCGATCCATGGTGCGTTCAACAGCGTCGGGACAGACATGCGCAGTCGATCCAAACGGCAGGGTGATCGCGGAAGCGGCTCCGTTTGCGGAAACATGGCTCAATGTCGCAGTTCCAGTCGCCGCGCAAACGACAATTTANACAAGATACGGCGATTACCTTGGCGTCTTCTTTTTANCAGCCGCTTTAACATTCTTGCTATTGGGCGTATTATGGTATATAATAGGGAAACGAAAAGGGGCTGTCAATGAATACGCAGAAAAAGATATTAATCGCCGATGACGAAACCATCAATCTGGATTTCTTTGAAGTAATGCTTTCAAAACTGGGTTTTGTCGTCGAAAAATGCGACGACGGAGCCGAAGTAATCGAAAAAGTAAAGAAATTCCTCCCTGATCTGATCATCCTTGACAACATAATGCCCGGCATGACAGGCCGCGAAATAGCGAAAATAATAAAAAACGACCCCAGTTTAAAAAATATATCGATAATAATGCTGTCCGCCCTTGACGATGTAAAAGACAAGGTCGCGGGTTTTGAAGCAGGCGCGGATGATTACATAACAAAGCCCTTTAATTTTACGGAAGTGCTTGCGCGCATTAACGCTGTTCTTCGCAACCGCGCGTTATTCGATCAGATAAAAATGAGGGANGCGCGCCTTGCGCTGGCGGAAGAATTAAATAAGGATTTAAAGGAAAATTTGTCTGTTTTTATCGGAAGCATCGANTCGCTGGACGGCGCGATAAAAACAATTTACGAAAAAGCNGANTCCAGCGCGAATTTGAATCACGACGCGCTGATCGATATGGTAAAACCGGCAAGCGAAAAAATCCTTTCCGTGCGNAAACATATCGCGGCGCTTGACGCAAGAATAGAAAAAACCATAAATGAATGGGATAATATCAAAAAAGATGAAATCGGTCTTTCTGTGCTTGAAAGCCATATCCGGAAATTCCTGCATCAGGAAGGCGGCCCGCGGCCGGAAGCGCAGAACAAGACGCAGTAGTACAGGGTTAAGATGAGGTTAAAATGCCCAAACGGGAAGGGAAAAAAAACAAAACAGACATTGTAGTTTTGGGAAAAACAACCAGTTTTACGGGTTTTCTAAAATTCGCCACTACTTTGCACATTCAGGGAAATTTCAGGGGAACCATAGAAGCCTCAGGCGATCTGATTGTAGACAAGGACGCGGTTGTGGAAGCTGATCACATAACGGTAAGCTCTCTTACCGTGTACGGAAATATATCGGGAACTGTTCACGCGCAGAACAAGGTAGACATGATGAGCGGAGCAAAGATTCAGGGTGATGTAAGCGCGGCAAAACTTCGCATCGCAGACGGCGTTCTGTTTGAAGGCAAATGCAAAATGACAAATGTCGAAAAAGATATAGAAATTTTTCACAGACCCACGGAAGAAATAAAGGCGGATTTACAGCGTTCCAATGCCAGATTCACATGACAGGNTGATCAGGCAGGCCGGGGAAACAGCCAAAGCCTTAACCGGAAAGTGCATAAAACAAAAAATAAANATTGCGTTAGCTGAATCATGCACCGCGGGGNTTATATCGGCTTTGATTGCGGATACAAGCGGAGCNTCTTCTGTTTTATGGGGGTCTTTTGTGTGTTACATGAAAGACGCGAAAATGAAAATGCTCGATCTTGACGGAAGCGATCTTGACAAATACGGCCTTGTCAGCAAAGAGACCGCCTTGTCGATGGCGCAGGGCGCGCTTGCAAAAAGCGGCGCGGACATTGCGGCAGCCGTTACAGGGCTTGCGGAAGGCGGCGGAAACGGATTGCCTGCGGGAACGGTCTGGATAGCGGCAGCTTTAAAAAACGGAGAAGTAAAAACAGAGGAATTCCATTTTTCAGGTTCAAGAAACGAAGTCCGCGCAAGAGCGGCAATATCGGTTCTTGAAATGATTGAAAAATATTTNCCTGTTGTATATTGACAAAACAGAAAAAAAAAAGTAAATTGGGAGTATCCTATCAATTTACATATGTTTAATAAATTATCAATAACAAATTAAATCCGCTCCCGGAACCAATGCTTAATATCCCGGGTNCGGAAATCCATAGGTGGTAAAAATGGCGGTTGTAAAAAAANTNAAAAAGCCTGAAAACCAGAATGAAAACGGCAGTGAAGAAACGTCTTCAGAAGCGNAAAGCGAATCCCAGAACGGCGAACAGGACAGCTCATCAAATAACGCATCTGACAGAGCAGGTTCNGGCAGGGTTGTAGTCCGCGGAAAAAAAAGTTACGCGAATTCNGACAACAGGCAGAACGGAGATTCATCATCACAGCACAGCGACGAAAACGAAAATTCGCAGGGTAAAACGGATGTTCTGCCGGCGCTCCCGAAANTGCCTTCGATGCCGGATTTATACGGAAAGCCNATCCCGCGTCAGGATCAGGACAACGGAAAGCCGCGTCTTACAATAAACGANCTTATCAGATTAAACATGAAAGACCTAAGGGAACTCGCCGCATGTTATAACATCACGCATGACGACATGGTGATCCTTAAAAAGCAGGAAATTGTTTTCGCCCTTTTAAAAGCGCACACAGAAAGGGGCGGCATTATTTACGCGTACGGCTCGCTTGAAATATTGCCTGACAGCTACGGCTTTTTACGCAGCCCGCAGAATTCATATCTTCCGGGTCCTGATGATATTTACATCAGCCCAAGCCAGATTCGCCTTTTCGCGCTAAAAACAGGCGACACAGTTTACGGTCAGATTCGAAGCCCGAAAGAAGGCGAGCGTTTCTTCGCCATGCTGCGCGTGGAAACTGTAAATTATGACGACCCGACTGTCGCGCAAAACCGCATCCCCTTTGACAACCTTACCCCGCTCTATCCAAATAAAAAGCTAGACCTTGAAACTTCGACAGAAGGCGTAAGCGAAAGGGTCATCAATTTATTCTGCCCCATCGGCAAAGGCCAGCGCTCGCTGATTGTCGCGCCTCCGAGAACCGGTAAAACAATCATGATGCAGAAGATCGCCAACGCGATAACAAGAAATCATCCTGAAGTGTACCTGATTGTTTTATTAATCGACGAACGTCCCGAAGAAGTTACCGATATGGAACGCACAGTCCGCGCGGAAGTAATTTCGTCAACCTTCGACGAGCAGGCAACCCGCCATGTTCAGGTAACGGAAATGGTTCTGGAAAAAGCGAAACGCCTTGTAGAACACAAAAGGGATGTCGTTATCCTTTTGGATTCAATCACACGCCTTGCGCGCGCCTATAACCAGACTGTTCCGACGTCGGGAAAAATACTTTCTGGCGGCGTTGATTCAAACGCGCTTCACAAGCCAAAACGCTTTTTCGGCGCGGCGCGCAATATCGAAGAAGGCGGCAGTTTAACGATTATTTCCACAGCGCTTGTGGAAACCGG
>WQTB01000133.1 GCA_009786495.1 Treponema sp. | reverse complement strand
TGATCTCATTGAACTCCCGCGCGCCGTTAAACAAAACGCATTTTAAACCCGCGATTCAAGAAAGGCGTCAAGCTCCTGTTCCAGCTCATTAAGACGCTCTTCCATCACTTTTATCCGCCGGATTGAGAATTTAATCTGCCTGTTCATCAGCCCTTCGCATGCTTTATCGACAATATCGCTGAATGTGTATTCATTCGTTTCCATACCGCCGCTTTTAACAAGACCGGAAGCGATTTTCTGGTTTGAGGATTCACCGCCTGCTATCGCTGATTTTTCACTAAATGCCATATTATTATTTTAATCTATACTATTGGTTATTTTCCACANTTATTTTAAGGGAAGACCCTAAATCGTTAAATAATTCCGCGGAAGCCATCGGCTTTTCTTCACCTTTGTCCAAAGCGCTAATATATGTAAATACCGCAATAGACGCCAACAAAACAAATATCAATTTTTTCATATCACCTCATTGTACCACGACTAGTATAATAATTCCAGCGGATTTACCAAAACGCCGTTTCTGTCATATATGCTGAAATGCAGATGCGGTCCTGTGCTGTAGCCTGTATTGCCTGTTTCGCCGATTTTACTGCCTCTCGCAACCCTGTCTCCTTCCTTTACCGAAAACTTGTTTAAATGCCCGTAAAGCGTTTTATACCCGTTGCTGTGGGTTAAAATTATGTATTTTCCGTACAGCCAGTTTTCGCTGACTACCGAAACGACTCCGTCCAGCGCTGCCATTATTGTTGTTCCGGTAACGGCGCTGAAATCGACGCCACCGTGGAATTGAATGCTTCCGTTAAACGGGTCTTTTCTAAGGCCGAAATAGCTTGTTATGTTGCGGCTGTGCAGCGGGAACATGAATAATTCGCCGAGACTCAGTCTTAAATCGATGTCATTCATCCGCGCGCCGGGGATAAACAATGTTTCTCCGGTTTGAATGTTGTCGCTTTTTATGTCGTTTACGTCAAGAATTACTTCCAGCGGCACGTTAAATGACGCGGATATTTTTGAAAGGCTGTCTCCCCTTTGCACCTGATACGGAATTCCGTCAACATTCGGGACTTTCAGGACAGAACCTTCCTGCAGCAGCCTTGCGTTCCTGATGTTGTTTGCCGCAATTATCGCGCCGACAGAAACGCCGTACCTTTGGGCGATTCCTGAAACTGTGTCGCCTTTTGCGACTTTATGCTGTTTCCATTCAAATGTTATTAGCGATCCATGATGATTTTCCGTGCCTGAACCTGTGTTTTCCGGCAAAATAACATTGTCAGGCTTTATTGCCCCAAGTTCGCCTGTTTCCGCGCCGAAAATACTGGAAATTCCTGTCGCCGCGTAAAACATTGTATGTTTTTCCGCGTCATTATCCGCGCCCGGCTGAAACGCGTAAATTTCGGGGATATCTATATTGAANCCTTCCCAGTTAAAAGCCGCAAGCGCGATAACCGCGGTTCCGGCGGCGACAGCAAGGGTGGCGAAAGACGGGACGGGAAAGCTGAAACCGCCGCATTTTTTCCGCGGTTTCGCGCCGGTGTTTTCGGTTANATAATCATTTTCTGTAATNTCCGCTTTAGATTTTCTTTTGATTAAAGGTCTCTTTATTGAAGGAAAATTAAATGATATGGACTTAAATGTTTTTTTTGATTTTCTTTTTTGAATATGAGCCTGCTCAAAATGGCTCATAAACCCGTAATTGGAACCTGCCGATTTATTAGTATAACCTGTGTTTGGCTGGAATCTTGACGCAGTTCTTTTTCGTTTTGATATNTGCTGATTTTCAATTGTTACTGCCATATTGGGATTATCGACATAAAAAGCGTTTTGTTTTACGGCAGATTATTGCGTTTTGATTCTTTACGCGGAAGTTAATTTNCGTTTAATGTGATAATGTTAAGGATAAAATGAAAATATTAAAACCTGTTATTCCGGCGCTGCTTGCCGCGCTTGTTTTAAAATTATTTGTTTTTGATATAATAATTGCCCAGGGGGATTCAATGGAACCCGCGATTAGAAGCGGTTCTGTTCTTGTTGTAAACCGTTTAAGATACGGGCTGCGGCTTCCATTAATTAACAATAAAAATAATAATAAGAACGAATATTTAATCCGGTGGGCTGCGCCTAAAACNGGGGAAGTTCTTGTTTTTTACACCCCTGAAGGCGAAAAGGCGGTAAAGCGCTGCGCGGAAATCTACGGCGGTAACGCCGGNNTGAATTTTTACGCGTACGGGGACAACAGCCTTGCCTCTTATGATTCGCGATCATACGGGCCGGTTCCTGTGGATAATATTATCGGAAAGGTTTTGGGGCGTTAGTCTGACAGCTCATGAGATGTCAAATCTGCCCATTTAAGGAGCGATTTTGTTTAAGCGGCGGTTCATAATTGTCTTTTGCCTTTTGGGCGCTTTTCTTGCGTACCTGCTTGTTCATTACGCCGTTCTGATGATCAAAGGCGAACTTCCGCCGGCTCCGCGTCCTGCTGCCCCCCTTGCCGAACGCGGTTCAATTCTTGACAGGAACGGACGAATACTCGCGATACAAATCAGGTTCGCGGATGTCAGCATCTGGCGGCCTTCGATTACTGATATCGATCTGCTTGCCAATGAATTATCGCCGCTTCTGGAAATGAGCGCTTCTGAAATCCGCAGCAGGATTAACGGCTCCGAATCAAATTTTTTATATTTAAGAAGACAGATCGATGACAGTACGTCGCGCCGCCTTTCTGCGCTAATCGAAGAAAAAAAAATCAGGGGTGTGATGATTCAGCCGATTGTCGGCAGGGTATACCCTGAGCGCAATATTTCCGGCCACATTGCCGGTTTTGTCGGCGACAGTAACAGGGGGCTTGAAGGCGTTGAATACGCGTTTAACGACGCATTAAACAGCTCGCAAACCGTTGTATTAACAATNGATTCCTATGTNCAGCAAATTCTTCATCAGATAGCTTCAAAAACAATGGAAGAGACGCGGGCGGAAGCTGTAATTTTCGCCGCGATGGATCCGCGCACAGGCGATATTCTGGGCTCTGTTTCGCTTCCCGATTTTGATCCTAATAATTTCAGGAATTCGGACGCGAACAGCCGGATGAACCGGCCGGCCATCTGGGCGTATGAACCCGGCTCCGCCTTCAANGTNTTTNCAATCGCCGCGCTTCTTGAAAGCGGCGCCGTTTCGGAAAACACGTCGTATTATTGCAACGGATCGTATACATCAATNCGCGGAAATCCGATCACTTGTCTTTCAGCTCACGGAAGGGTAACGCCCCGCGAGATAATTCTTTTATCGTGCAACTGCGGCGCCGCGAACGCGTCAGAGAGTATCAGTTCCGCCGCGTTTTACAGGCTTTTAAGCGATTTTGGTTTCGGCTCGCGCACCGGAGCCGGAAGCCCGGGCGAAACAGCGGGCTACTTCGCCCCAAGCGCGGGCTGGTCGGATCGATCAAAACAGACAATCGCCTTCGGCCAGGAAATCGCCGTTTCAGCTTACCAGATGCTTCAGGCTGCGACTGTAATCGCGAATGAAGGAGTGCTGGTTCCGCCTAAAATAATTTCCGCGGTCATATCAGATGACGGCAGAACTGTAACTGAATGGGAAAACGGACAGAGCCGCCGCGTTTTAAGCGCGCAGACCGCGGCAAAAATGTTATCCTACATGGAAGATACTGCGGCAAGCGGCGCGATGGGCTGGCGCGCCGGCATTCGGGATTTATCGCTCGGCGTAAAAACCGGAACCGCGCAGTTGATTGATCCTGTTACGCGAATGTATTCCGACGCCGACTTTGTCGCAAGCTGCATCGCGATCCTTCCTGTGCAGGACCCGTCGCTGATTCTGTACATGGCTGTGATTAAACCGCGCGGGCAGATTTACGGATCGCAGATCGCGGCTCCCGCGATACGCGAAGCGGCGGAAGCTTTAATCGGCTANCTTGGAATTCCGCGCGGACGCAATCCGCAGATTGAGCATCCTTCCGCCGTAAANATTCCNGCAGGCCGTCTTCCNGCGGTGGAAAGCCATGTTCCCGATTTTACCGGAATCGCCAAAAGAACGCTTCTGCCGCTTTTGTTACGCGACGATATAGCCGTAGAGATTCGCGGCGACGGCTGGGTGAAAAGCCAGAGTCCTTCCGCCGGAACCCCCGTGACAAACGGAATGACGATTATTCTTCAGCTTGAATAATTTCCGGGGCAACGTAATATGTCATTTTTGGAAATAAATAAAAACATATTAATTAAAAAATATCCCGGGCTTTATGAAGAAATTTCTTCAGGTGATATGTGCAGCGAAGACGCTTCCTGTAATGATTTAAAAATCGAAATAACGCCTTCAGGCGATCCGACATTATGCGCTGACGGAATATATGTTCATTCAAAGCGCGAACCATTACGCGAAGGACAGCGTCTTGCGCAGAGCGCGGAAGGCTGCGGCCCTGTCGTCATTCTTGGATTCGGTCTCGGATACTCCGCAGCTGCCGCCGCCGCTTCGGGAAGACCGGTCATTATAGTGGAAAAAAGCAAAAAAATTCTTTTAAAAGCGTTTGAATGCCGCGACTTCAGCGGTTTTCTTTCAGATAACAGTTT
>WQTB01000132.1 GCA_009786495.1 Treponema sp. | reverse complement strand
ATAACCTGCATTATGTTTGTTTACGGCGTAATTTACGCGCAGGAATCAGTTGGTATTGTCGTTCAGATGGATGAAGCTGTAAGCGCTCTTGCAGTGAATATCCACGAAAAACTCGCCGAAAAAAACGCGGAAAAAATTTTGATCGGACAGTTTACCTTTAACGACGGAATTACCCCATTCAGCACTTATTGGGCAAATCAGCTGATAAGCGAATTAACAAATATGCCGCGCAGAAATTATTCTGTTTTAAATTCAGGAAGTTCCAATGAAGCCGGCTGGACTGTTACTGGCGAAATTGTGCAGGTGTCAGATGTTGTAAGGATTTATACGCGCCTTGTCAGAACGTCCGACCGCTCGATAGAAGCTTCGTTTTTTTCCAGTTTCCAGCGCAACGACGTATTCGACATGATTTCATCCGGCGCGTCAGGCGGAGGATCGTCTTCGCAGGGAGGAACTTCAAGAGATGCGTATGAGCCTGACAGCTGGGATAATCCCGCGGAATACGCAATCGGTACAAATTCAAACGCCGCCGTAATGAACCGCGCGCTTACCGCAGGCGATGAAGATTTCTTTCTCCTTGTTCCTGACAGGAACGGACTGCTTACAATTGAGACAACAGGCGGTCTTGATACATTTATGTACCTTTATAATTACGAATGGGAAGAAGAGCTGGAAACCAATGATGACGGCGGACAGGGAACAAACGCAAGGATTACATATAACGTCGAAGCAGGAGTTGCCTATATTGCAATTGTCGAAGGGTACAGTTCTTCGGCTAGCGGCCCCTACGGTTTTCGCGCATATCTTACGGTAAGGGAAGGAGCGAGCGCGTGGGGCAATCCTGTTACTCACGAAATAAGCCCCAATGAAGAAAATGCCGTTGTGTTAAACCGCGCAATTTCGCAGGGCTTTCCGGATTATTTTCTAATTATTCCCGAAATAAGCGGGCGCGTAACAGCTGAAACAACGGGAAGAACCGACACATTCATGGAATTGTACGAAGCTGACACAAGGCACCTGCTTGATGAAAACGACGACGGCGGGACAAATTACAACGCGCGAATCACGTTTACAGCTTCCGCAGGCGAACGTTACATAATCGTTGTAAAGGGCTTCAGTTCAAATACGACAGGCAATTACGGCTTTCGCACATTTTATTCAGGCGGCAATTTATTAGCGGCGGACCGGTATGAGCAGGACAATGAACCTTCATCCGCAAAGATAATTGAAATAGGAGAAACGCAGGAACGCACGTTCCATACCGCCTACGATGTTGACTGGATGCGTTTTCAGATAACAAACGCGGGACGTTATGTCATAAACGCAAGGGGAGTTACTTCAAACCGCCTTGACACTTATATCGAACTGTTTGACAGCGATTTGAATGTTATCGCGGAAGACGATGACGGCGGCGACGCGCTGAGTTCGCGCCTTACGGTTAACCTTAACAGCGGAACTTATTATTTAAAAGTATGGTGTCTTGATGAAGAGCCGTATCAGGGGTATACAGTTAACATTTCCGCCCAATAGTTATCTTCTTTCTACCGCGATAACTAACGCGGCTACAGCACGCGGATCTTCGGGGGACGCTGTGAAGGCGGCTTCGCTTTCGCTGTAAAAAAGAGCTGTCGTATAACCGTCGCCGATTGCCGCGGCAAGTCTTTTATTTATCGAACCGTTTGCCGAAGAAAAAACGCGCATTATTCTGAGTATGTCCAGCGCTTCCTTTGAATAAAGCGTAATTATATATTCTGTTCCGGCTGTATCAAGGGAGATCGACCTGTTTTCTCCTGGAAGCGCGATCAGGTTTTCGCTGTAATTTAAAAGCGGGGATACCCCGTTCTGCGGAAATAAAAGCACAGGCGTATAAAAATCACCGCTATTTAAAGGCTGGACAGCCCTGAATGAATAAACAAAGGCGCTCTCCCTTGCTCCCAAAATAAAACTGACCTGCGCGGCCCCCGTAAAAATTTCTTCCGATTTGTAATAATTATTTTCTGTCAGATTAAAGACCGCCGTTCTTGTCTGCTGCTGCTGTTGATCGAAGATTTCCATTTTAATAAAACCGTCAAGAGCAAGAGAGCCGTCTACATAAGAAATATTATCCGTTATTTCGTACCCTTCATAAACAAAATCAACAAAGGTCTGATACGGTATCCAGATGTAGCCGCCGTTTCCCCATTTCCTTCCCCAGCTGTTCTGGACTTCAAACGCTCCGCCGTACCTGTTGTCGTCATACCCGACTACGCACAGGGCATGAGCGTAATAAAAATTATCAGGATTTTCCGCGGGCTTCCAGACATCTCTTGCATTGTCAAACGAATCGGGGGTGTTCATCGCTATAATAACCGGTTTTCCTTCTGTAAGGCTTTTCTTGATTATCCTTGTAATCAATGTAAGTTTCTGCCTTTCATCCCTTGAAAATAATGTAACATAACCTGAAATGGGGTACTTTCTGATTGTTCTGTAATAGGCAAGGTCTACACGCGGAAAAGAAACTTCGCGTTCNACATCAAGCATCCTTGTTGTTCCCGTATCTCTCATAAAATCCAGGGCAGTGTATATCTGGGTTCCGTACAGACANTCAGGGTCGTCAGGTCTTATGTTACGGTAAACATACACGGGCGAAAACGCGTTTTGCGTGGTTTCTGTCTGATTCAGCCTGTTTAAGGCAATTGATTCCATTATGGTTCTTGCGGCATATGACGCAGCCCATGCCACGCAGGTGCCGTAGTCAGATTGATCGCCGGGGAAGGGGGAGAACTGTTTTAAAGAAAAAGAGCCCGGCAGCCCTTCGTAAGAAACAGAATAAAGATCGGCTCTTCTTGGAAGACTGTTGTAATTTTCATCGAGTATCGCGCCTCTTGCCTGAGCGAAAGCGGATATTGACGAAGCCAGAATCAATGCAAAAATGAAACCGGCGAATCTTCTGTTCATTGCCATATTCCCATGATATAGCCTTTTATGGTAAATTTCAATAAACAGGGTTTACCGTTCATGGTTGCATAAAAAACCGGTTTTCGGTAAACTCTATATATATTTAAATTTGGAGCTTGGAAGATGGGTGTTTTGAGTGTAGTTTTACTGGTTCTGTTTGTAATCAATGCAATATTGCTCGTGTTACTGGTTTTGATTCAAAATGATGAAGGCGGCGGTCTTGGCGGCATTTTCGCTGGCGGTTCGGACACTGCCTTTGGTTCGCGTTCCGGCAATGTGCTTACGCGCGCGACAACCGTTATGGGTTCGCTGTTTTTAATAATTTCTCTGAGCCTTGCGATTTTAAGCCGTACTCCAAGTTCTTCAGGCGTTGAAGAAGAAGCAAGACGGCTTTCATCACAGGATACAGGATATAACTGGCTTGATGAAGAATTAAANCCGCAGGTTTATACGCTGCCGTTTGATGATTTTACTTTTGAACAGCTGCTAGACGACGATTTCTTCAACGAGAATTTTATGAACCNCAATGATTAGTCAGGATTGATTTTTATTTTCGATCATTGGCAGTTTTGGTTTCAGGGGTTTAACGAGGTTAAAAATGATTCTGCAGGATGTATTATTACCGGAGTTTATCAAGGTTGATATAGAAGCGGAAGATAGGGACGAAGCTTTTGAAGAACTTGTCGCGTATTACTGTCAGGCTGTCAATTCGGATGATCACGACGAAATTCTAAACGCGATAATAAAACGCGAAACAAAAATGTCCACGGGGATCCATAAAGGCATAGCTGTTCCGCACGGCAAGACAGATAAGGTGAATACCCTTCGCGGCGTTCTCGGCATTTCGCAAAAGGGCGTGCAGTATGACGCGCTGGACGGAGANCCTGTTTATCTTCTTTTTTTAATTATTTCGCCGCTTGAAGATTCTGAAAAATATCTGCGGCTTTTAAAACATCTTGCGGAGTTAATGGAAATCCCGCANTTCCAGATCGAGCTTCAGGCGCAGAAGGATTCGCTCGGCGCGTTTAAAGTTATCCGCAAATTCGAAGAACTGCTTTCAACGCAGTCCTGATCGCCATGGCAGACGTTAACACCCTTGATCGTTTGCTTGAAATTGAGGCAAAGGCCCGCGCNATTGTAAACAGCGCGCAGGAAGAAGCAGACAGNCGTATCCGCGAAAACGAAGANAATAACAGGGCGGCGTTTAACGATTATTGCAAAACAGCAATGGAAAATTACCGCNCTGANCTTGATAAAGCCAAAGANGAATTAAAATTAAATTATAAAAATTCACTCGATAAATACCGCGGCGAAATTTCAGAAATTAAAGCGGATACAAACAAATTCAATTCGCTTCTTGAAAAATATCTTTTTGAAAAAGGATGAGTAAGCCCGTGCAAAGCGATTGCGGTTATGCGTATGCCAAAGCGGGCGGGATCATCGGAAAATCTTTTCTGGGAAAAAGAATAACGTTACTTTCAGGGCTCCGCACGTTAGGTGATCTGGATGATCTCATTTTTTCCGGAAAGGGCGGCGGGACGCGTTCCGCGGAGCAGGGGAAGCAGCTTCTTGCAGAGCTTGAAAGGAAAATTACAGAACGCGCTTTAAGCCGCATTCTTTCCGTTGTAAAATCATTTTCCAT
>WQTB01000131.1 GCA_009786495.1 Treponema sp. | reverse complement strand
TTGGCAATGAAACGCTTGCCCTTGACGCTGTAAGTGAAGCTGTTTTTCGCGCATATAAAAACATAAGAAAGCTGAGAGAGCCAAGGTATGCAGAAACATGGTTTATTCGGATATTGATCAATATCGCAAATGACATTTACAGGAGGCAAAAACATGAAATAATTATGGAAACTGTCCCGGAAGGAAAATATTATGATAGCCACAGTGAAATGGAATTTGAACAAATGATTTCTTCACTGCAACCCGAATTGCGTGAATTAATCAGCTTAAAATATTACTCAGATTACACTTTAAAAGAAATATCAGAAATATTAAACATTCCTGAAGGAACCGTAAAAAGCCGCTTAAACAAGGCATTAAATATATTAAGGATGGAGGTTTTAAATGAATAAGGATTTATTTTTACAACAGGTTCAAAACAACTGTGAATGTGACCAAAAACTGCTGGATATGGCTGTAAGAAAAGGCTTTTACAGAGCTAGAAATGACAGGTTTGATTCAAAGAAACTGTTAAAACTTGCCGCTGCTTGTGTGTTTTCGTTTTCAATTTTTATCTCTTTAAATTTAGAGCCGTTTAAGGCGATGGCAGATGGATATTATAGAAATTGGAACAAAGCCCAACCAGGCTGTTCTGAATTATTAGCCGGTTACATTAATAGCATAACCGGAAATATAAAAAACCATTCAGGGGGAGAATAATGCTTTTATTAATTGGATTTTTATTTTTAGGTTTTATTTACATCGGAATCATAAGCCTGATGATAGGCATGTTTCCTGCGGTTGCTTTTTTTAACTTGCCTGCACTTTCACTGTTTATTGTTACTTTATCCTTTTTTCTTATTGTATCAAAAAGCGGAAAAATATTAGGCAAGTACATTAAATCAAGTTTCAAGAAAGAATATACATATTCATTAACAGAGCTTGAAAACTTATGCACTGCGGTTAAAAATACGATTAAATTTAACATCGCGGCAGGGTTAGCTGGCTTTTTAACTTTTATTGTAACTGCTCTATATTTCCTGGATTCGCCGTACCGTTTAGGACCTAACCTTGCGATGGGTCTATCATCAGTAATTTACGCTGTTACGATCAGTTATTTTGTTTTTTTTCCAACTCAGGCATGGGCGGAGAACAAAATCAACGATNTAAAAAGGAATTAATGATTGATTTTGGGAAAGCTTCAATCATAATTCAAAAATCATTTTAACTTCATTACCTGCAGCTGTTTTGCAAGAAAGAACAAAATGATTATTTTCGTCCATCCATGACAATGTGTTTTGCATATATGTGATAAATTCATACTCTTTTAGATTTTCAGGCTCAATAAATGCTGCCATCATTGTTGTAGCCATTAATCCAATACTAAGATGATAACGATCACTAAGAGTATATGGGGCTGTAAAGCGATTAGGCGCTGCCATTCCGCTTACAATTTTTTCGTCAAATTTTATGACATACGCATCTTTTAATCCCTGCGGTAAACTGTTCCGGTTAAAGTTGGTATTTCTTCCGTCTATGTAGACTTCTATCAATTTCATTTCAATGCCAATAATATCAGAAAAATTTGATATATTTATATTTGAACCGGATGCCGCCGATGCTGACTTTCCTGTCGAGTCACCGCCGGCAGATAATTGCCGATTATTTTCTGTATTGCTTGCATTGGCGCAACTCATAATTGGTAAAATAAGAACAAGCAGGTAAATAGATTTTTTCATTTTATTCTCCTATAAACAAATAATAACAGAAAACATTGTATTTTTCATTGGATAAAATTATTTTTTATTAAATAATTTTATGGGAATTAAAATATAATCTAAATTGGCAAATTAAACATCATCAAAAGGCAATTTTTGATCATCTTCATTTTTTGGCAATGAATTGGCTGTTATTTCGGTTTTATCAGCATTATCTATCTGCGCAGCTTCGTCTTCCTTAACAATTTTATCAAGGCCAATGACAAAATCAGGCTTATCAATGCTGAGTATTTTTACGCCCTGCGCCGCCGCTCCGAATATACGAACATCTTTTACTTTTAGTTTGATTGATTTGCCCTGGCTTGTGATGCACATTATATCTTCATTATCCTGAACGCTGACACAGCCGACAATCTCGCCGGTTTTTTCCGTAATTGTCGTAACTTTTTGTCCGCCTGTACCGCGTCCGTGTGATGTATATTCGCTAAATTCAATACGTTTTCCAAAACCAAATTCGGATATAATCAACATTTTTTCTTTATCGTCTACCCTTAGCATTCCGGTTAATTCATCGCCGTTTGAAAGCTTCATTCCAGTTACGCCGCGGGATGAACGTCCCATAGCGCGTATTTTGTCTTCATGCGTACGAAGGGCTTTTCCCCTGCGGGATATTAACACAACTTCGTCTTTTCCTTTTGTTAATAAAGCTGTAACCAGTTTATCGCTTTCGTCAAGTTTTATCGCATTTATGCCTCTTGTTTTGGCGTTGACGAATTCGCTTGTTTTTACTTTTTTGACAACTGCGCAGGCTGTACCCATAAATAAATATTCATCATCGCTGAAGTCTTTTAGCGAAACAATCGCTGTGATGTCTTCGTTTGGCGAAACTGTAAGAAGGCTCTTTATGTGCGATCCCTTGCTTGTGCGGCTGCCTTCAGGCAATTCGTGAACTTTCATCCAGTAAGCCTTGCCTGCGCTTGTTATGAACATTATATATTCATGCGTTGACGCNACAAAAATCTGCTCGACAAAATCGTCTTCGGTAAGTTTTGCGCTCTGCATTCCCTTGCCGCCGCGCCCCTGATTTTTATACGCNGACACAGGAACGCGCTTAACGTAACCAAGGTTGGAAATGAGAATCATCATTTCTTCTTTTTTAATCAGGTCTTCTATGTTGATGTTNTCAACTTCGCCNGCGACAATTTCNGTGCGGCGGCTGTCGCCGAATCTTGCCGCAATTTCATTTGTTTCGTCCTTGATAACGCCGCGTAGTTTCTTTTCGTCAGCTAACAAGGATTTATAATAAGCGATTTGTGTTTTTAACTCGGCGAGTTCCTGCTCGATCTTTTCAACTTCCAGGCTGGTTAAACGGCCAAGGCGCATATCGACGATTGCCTGGGATTGCGCTTCGGAAAGCAGGAACCGCTCCTGCAGTTTTAAACGGGCTGTAGCTACATCGCGGCTTGCCTTTATAACCGCGATAACTTCGTCTATGTTGGCAAGGGCAATCAAAAGCCCTTCAAGAATGTGTGCGCGTTCTTCGGCTTTTCTTAAATCGAAACGTGTACGCCGTGTTACAACATCGACACGGTGTTCTACAAAGTGATAGACTAATTCTCTCAATGTGAGTAACTTTGGTTTTCCACCGACAAGCGCCAGATTAATAATGCCAAATGTTGTTTGCAGCTGTGTATTGGAAAAAAGCTGATTTAAAATGACCTTTACAATCGCGCCTTTTTTTAGCTCGATAACGATACGGATTCCGTCACGGTCGGATTCGTCGTTTGCGTTC
Source organism: Treponema sp. (assembly GCA_009786495.1). Next base: position 1,092 of record WQTB01000131.1, on the reverse strand, counting down.
GCGATGCCGTCAATCACTTTGTCGCGCATCAGCTGGCCGATTTTTTCAAGAAGGAGCGCTTTATTTACATTGTAGGGAATTTCGGTAAAGATGATTTTTTCTTTGCCCTGCTTGGTTGTTTCAATGTTAAATTTGCCCCGGACAAGAAGTTTTCCGCGTCCTGTTTTATAAGCTTCTTTAATGCCCTTGCGGCCGAAAATTACGCCGCCTGTCGGAAAGTCGGGGCCCTGAACGAAACGCATTAAATCGTCATCGCTTATACCGGGATTATCGATTATGCCGCAAATCGCGCTGCAGATTTCGCCAAGGTTATGCGGAGCCATATTTGTCGCCATGCCTACGGCGATTCCGCTTGAGCCGTTAATCAGCAGGTTGGGAATGGCGGAAGGAAGAACAGAAGGTTCAATTTCAGATTCGTCAAAATTAGGAACAAAGTCTACGGTTTCCTTGTGCAGGTCCTGAAGCATCTCGTCGCCGATTTTTGAAATTTTAGCTTCTGTATAGCGCATTGCCGCGGGGGGATCATCGTCTATCGAACCGAAATTTCCCTGTCCGTGCACAATCGGGTAACGAAGGGAAAAGTCCTGCGCCATGCGCACAAGGGCGTCATAAAGCGACAGATCGCCGTGCGGATGGTATTTACCCATTGTATCGCCGACAATGCGGGCGCTTTTTTTGGTGGCTGCTCCCGGACGAAGTCCCAGCTCGTCCATCGAATAAAGCAGCCTGCGGTGGACAGGTTTTAAACCGTCACGCACATCAGGAAGGGCGCGGCTTACAATAACCGACATCGCGTAATTAAGATAATCTGTTTTTACTTCATCTTCTATCGCTATTGGGATTACTTTACCCATTGGCAGTTCGCCCGAAGCGTCGGTTTGAGTCATATCAGCTTTTGCCACTCTATATATCCTTAGGTTATGAAATTAAATTTTTTTTCTGCTGTTTATTTTATCATTTTTAAGATATTTAGTCACGCGCGGTACAGGTAAACGCGGCGTATCGCAGGTAAAGGCACGCTAGTATTTACAGTTTTTCGTTTTCGGCTATAGTCTTACCAAGTTTTATTAATGATTCTTTAAAGCCTTCGTC
>WQTB01000130.1 GCA_009786495.1 Treponema sp. | reverse complement strand
CTTGCAGATAACGGCCACAGATCATTTTTAATGGAAACGCTAATCAGTAAAACGTGCGCGTACCTTGTAAAAAAACACGAGAACATGGTAAAAAATAACGCGGAGTACAAATACCGTTTCTGCATAGCGAGCAGTAACGACGCGGAGATCGCGTTCCGTAAAAAAGTTTATGAGATGTCTCAGAACGATGAATATAAATATTTCAATGATTTTATCATCACAAAATCTATAAGAACGCCTGTCGGAATTTTAAAGGACATTGATTATGTCTTTAACCATACAGACGATGAAACTGTATCTCTTATTGATATCAAGGATGATTACGCCGGAATGACAGACCTTTGCTCCTTTTACGGTAATATTTTCTTTCAGGCGTTTCCCGATCCGGACGAAAGAGAAAGCCTTGAATTTTTAATCGACTATATCCGTGAAAGCGCAGAAGGAGAAGACAGGCATATTCTGATCCTAAAGCAGAATACCGTCATTCTAGGCGGCATGGTTTTTAATTATTTTCATAAAGCGAACTCAGGTTACATTTCCTACATCGCTGTTGACGAGAATCAGAGAAGAAAAGGTTACGCGAAAATGATATTTGAAGGCGGAATGTGCCTTATGGAACAGGANGCGAAAAGAATAAANAATAAATCGATTGATTATGTCTACCTTGAAATCGACAAATACGAAGGTGAAATCCCGCAAAATGTGAAAATGTGGGANAAATTCGGCTTTAAAAGGGTCAACATGAAGTACATACAACCTCCTTTAAGCGTCACCAAAAACGCAACGGAAAACCTGATGCTTGGAGTGAGGACATTCAACACGGTAGAAAATTACATACCGCCCGGGAACGTTAAATGTTTTCTGACAGATTTTTTTACAAGGTCTTTTTCCATACCTGATGATATAATTGATAAATATGTAAAAGAAACAGAAAAAAGACTTGACGAAAAAGACGCGTCAAAACTTTTTGATTTAATTGATAAGACTGCTTCTCAGCCTAATACTTAAACTCGCTGTCGCCGATAAACTCGCGCAGAATACTCGTCCCGGGAACATACTGCGGCGGAAGCGGAGTGAAGTTTTCAAGGAACGATAAAAGCCTTACAGCTTCGGCGTACTCGATCATTCCGGGTTTTACAGCGCGTAACAGAGGGTCCGCGTAATACTTTAATACCGAAAGCTCATAATCAAGAGCCGAGTTAAAAGCCGCGTCCGCTGAGTTCTGAAACGGAAAAATATGTTTGCGCTCCCCTGCCTGCACCTTCGGCCACATTTTAATTGTTCCCGACGCTTCCATTCCCCTGAATTGCGAATCACGCACCATGCGCCTAAGGAGCCTATTGTCGCTTGTCGGGATGCGGTTGTGATCGTCAAGGTTAAGCTGTGTAAGAGCGGAAACATAAATTTTAAATTTCGTGCTGCGGCCGATACTGTATGTAAGAGCGTCATTAAGACCGTGAATTCCTTCCAGTATTAAAATATTATCTTTTTCAAGCCTGATTTTTTTACCGCCCGAATTCTTGCGGCTTCCTGTTTTAAACTCATATACAGGCAGGGTAATTTCTTCTCCCCTGTACAAGACTTGCAATTGTTCATTGAGAAAAGGAACATCAAGCGCTTCAAGACATTCATAATCGGGCTCGCCTTTTTCATCTTTGGGAGTCTCGGCTGTTCCCCTGTAATAATCGTCAAGGCTTACGGCAATCGGTTTAAGCCCAGATACCATAAGCTCAATCTCAAGCCGTTTTGCGCTTGTTGTTTTTCCCGAGCTTGAAGGTCCCGCGATCAAAATCATTTTGATGGTATCGCGTTTTTCCACGATTCTTGATGCAATCTCCGCGAGCTTTCTTGCCTGATGCGCCTCGGCAATCCTGATATACTGCCTGAATGTTCTTGAAGAAATTTTACTGTTTAACTCTCCTACAACGCGCACCCCGACAATTTTTCCCCATTGCTTGTAATCGCTGTAAACATTAAAAATCTGCGGTTCGTCCACAAACGGATCAATCGTTTTTTTTCTTCCAATGCCGGGGAACCGAAGCAGAAATCCATCCTTATACGGCATCAGTTCAAAAGCGTCCAAAAGACCTGTATGATCGAGTAACGGTTGAACATAGATGTCCATGTAACCGTTGCACTCATTTACTTTTATCCGCGGAGTGCTTCTTTGCTCCAGAAGAAGGGCCGTGTCGGTCTGGTTATTTTTTTTAAACAGTTCCACCGCTTCTTCGTAGGAAAGATAATTAAAAGTTATAGGAAGATCCTGTTTAACAAGATTCCGCATCTCATTCATCAATTTTTCAACATCGCTTTCTTTCGGTTTTTCGCCTGAAAGTAATGTATAATAATAACTGTTACCGAGAGAATGACCGACATAAACGCCGTCATCGGGATATACGCTTCGCGCGGCAATCGCAAGGACGAAAGAAAGAGTGCGCCTGTAAATCATAACGCCGTCAGGCGAATCAACAAGGACAGCTTCCAGCGCCGCGTTCATAAGGAGCGTCGTACCAAGCGGGCGTATTTCGTTGTTGACCCTGACTCCGGCAATCTCGCGGGNGGGAATGTCGAAATGCTCCACAAGAGATGACGCTTTAGTGCCGTACGGGCAGGTCACCGTTTTTTTTGAATTAATAAAATTAATCTGAATTGTGTTCATGAGTTATCCTTATTGCTAGATTATGCATTATAGCATGGTATTATTATTAATGGCATAAATATTTGTATCTTCGTAGTTAAAATCTTATGTCCGTGTTTGTTTATGTGATTTTGGTTAAAAAATAATCTCTTAAACCCTTATCCCAATCGCTTCCCGAATAGCGTCCACAAGAGTTTTTCTTCCTTCAAGCCTGCCGGTGATGCCGGGGATTTCAACTAACAGAGGATAATTTCCGTGAAGCTGCCAGTTGATCATGTAGTCGCCGAGCCAGTCGGCGGTTTCCTCTGTAAGGATTAAAACCTGACATTCCTCCGCACCGGGAATATTCTCAGGCAGGCTCTCGCCTCCAAACAATGACGGCGAAGGCGGTTCACCAGCGCCGGTATATGAGTCTTCGGTTATTTTTCTGAAGACGGCGATTGCCTGCTCCGGATCTTTTGCCGCAAACCCGTCTATGCCGATAAAACGAAAAGCTGTAACAAGTTCTTCATCGCCCAGAAAGAAATAATCCAATCAGTTATCCTTAAATTTTAAAGGAACAGAATTAAAAGCGCGACAAGAAACCCCCAGAGGCAGATGCCTTCGGCAAGACCGGCGTACGGCAGCGCTTTTCCGAACAGATCGGGGTTTTCGCTCATCGCCCCCATCGCGGCGGAACCGATACGCCCTACCGCGATGCCGCCTGCGATACAGGAAGCGCCTACGGCAAGCGCCGCCGCGATGTACTTTAATGAAGCGGCAAGCGATTCATCCTGACCTTCCGCGGCGGAATGTTCCTGCGCGAAAACTCCTGCGCCCGCGAAACANAAAATTANCATGACGCATAACAAAAAAACTGTCCTTTTCATATCTGCTCCTTTCCTTTTTANATATTTCTTTGTTTAAAACGAAACGGCGCGAACTCCACGCCTGTCTCTGTAAAAAATTTATTAAAAAATTCATAATATTGCAAGCGTATCACCTGTATAGCTACAATTAANCCTTCAAGAGCGATGATAATCACGTTTCCTATTATCATTATNAGCGCTGCCGAGAATGTCCCCGCTAACCCGGAGCGGGCAAGTTCATCGGTAAAATAAAAAATAATAAACGAAAANACCGCGTGAGCAAGAGCAAACGCGCCGACCCTTAAAAAACTGACCGTATTNGAAAAATAAGTGGAAATTGTTTCTANTACTTCCACAAAACCTTCCATAAAAAAAACNAGAAATCCGTTCTCAAGCGCCGGTTTTTCTCTTTTAATAATACGCCAGATTACAGGTCCAAAAAAAATNAAAAATAAAGGCGTTAAAAGAAAAAATAAATCATACGCTTCGAATTTTCCCCCNGANATAATCCGTACCGCTGTGAAAAGAGCGTACCAGAAAATAAAAAGCCCGGCTAACCCGGTTTTTGAGAAAATTGCTGTTTCATATTTTTTAAGCGCGAATCTGTTAATAATATTTATAATTAACCCAAGCGAGTTAAGCACAACTCCTATCGCTATTGTAAAACCAAAAAAATAAAGAAGTTTTGTTATGCTGCCCCCTTCTCCTGCCATAGGAAGAATGTGCAAAATCCTGTCCATCGGCTTTCCGAAAACAGCGCCTGTTATAGCCATTGTGGGAGCGGTGAGCAGTTTTTCATTTGTAAATACAGAACCGGCGAGCAGACCCATTATCATCGATGCTATACCGACAGAAATTAATGGAACGGAATATTTTAAAAAACCGGCAAATTTTTTGCCGCCATTTTTAATAATAATCCCGAGTAAAAATAAAACAAACCCCTGCCCCGCGTCGCCGAACATTATCCCGAACATAAGCGTAAAAAAAACCGCGACAATCGGCGTGGGATCAATCGTTCCGTAAAGCGGCGCTCCGTAGGAAAAAACAACTCCCTCAAAACCTTTTACAAACGCGTTATGCTTAAGCGAGACAGGCACTTTTTCTTTTCCGCTTTTTACGGAAGGAAGTTCATCCGGCGAATAAACATGAATCGCTATCCTGCCTTCCGTTATTTGCGAAAGTTCCTTTGCGGTCTTTGTAAGTATGTCCGCCGG
>WQTB01000129.1 GCA_009786495.1 Treponema sp. | reverse complement strand
TTTAATCGGTTATCTGACGATGGATTTCGCGGACTGGAACCTTGACATGCTGATACGAACCGGAAAATTTCTGACATACGCGCTGCGTCCGGTGAATCACAAATTCTTCGCTTTTTCGCAAAAGGCAGGCCACAGGCTCCTTGGTTTTATCGTTGAATTTATTCCGTGCGTTTTAATTTTTACGCTGCTTTTCAGAATTGATATGCGTCCAGCAAACGCGCTGTGGACAATTCTTTCGATCGCGCTTGCATATCTTATGAATTTTTTTGTTAACTACTGTCTTGGAATGGCTTCGTTTTGGATTGTGCAGACAGGGGGACTAAGAGCGGTTTATTCGCTTTTAGGCGGCGTATTTTCAGGCATGCTGATTCCGCTTTTGTTTTTTCCAAAGCCGCTCCAGATAATTCAATTTTTTCTGCCGTTTCAATATACTTCCTATGTTCCCGTGATGGTGTTTCTCGGGCAGTATACGTTAGGTGACATTCAATTATCAATCCCGTCGATAGTAGGTATTCAGGCAATCGCTGTACTTGCCGCGTTCTTGTTATCGGAACTGATGTACAAAGCAGCAATGAAACAGTTTACCGCGGTGGGCGCATAACAGGGAACATATGAAAAGATATTTATTAATTTATGCAGAGTGCATAAAAACTGCAATCGCAAGAGCGTTAACATACCGTTTAAATTTTTTATTATCTTTGATTATAACAATTGGTTATAACGCCTTGTTTCCGCTTGTATCCATTTTAATTTACTCAAGCGGAGCAGGTTTTCCGGGATGGAATTTTTACGAAGTTCTATTGATGCAGTCAATATTTATTATTTCGCAGGGGCTTTCAAGCATCATGTTCAGCAATGTTTTATGGACGACAATGCAGCATATCCGCGAAGGAAGTTTTGAAATTGTTTTATTAAAGCCGGTGAATCCGCTTTTTTTTCTGATTGCTTCGAATTTTGATCCTGAAAGCGCCGGATTAATAATAGGAGGAATTGTTTTATTCATTTTTTCGCTTGTTCAGACAGAAATAGCTTTTTCCGCGGCGGCAATCGGACAGTTTATACTTTTATTCACCGCGGGATTTTCCGTAATGGCGGGCATTAATATGATAATGGCGGCGACTTCATTTAAATGGGTAGGCAATTCACGTATCCCGGAAATTTTTGACAGCGTAATGACCTTCGGAAAATATCCTGTAACAATTTTTCCAAAAGCGATAAAGGGAATCGCTACTTTTGTGATCCCCGTCAGCATGATTGGCTTTTATCCGGCTTCCGCGCTTCTTGGCCGCTTTGATCCATTTACGCTGTTAGCTGTAATTCCATGCACGCTTTTCATGATTTTCGGTGTGTGGCTTTATCAGCACATGGTCAGGTTATATGAAGGAGTCGGCGGATAATGGTGAATGTACAGCAGGGAGTGACGGAATAATGGGAAAAATTATTAATGTTGAAAATTTATGTAAAACATACACAACTTACAAACGGGGAAGCGGGCTGCGCGAAGCTGTAAACAGTTTTTTTAGGCGCGAGAAAGTGATTGTTAAAGCTGTCGATAACATTTCGTTCAATGTTGAAGAAGGTTCAATCTGCGGAATACTCGGCCCTAACGGCGCGGGTAAATCAACAACGATTAAAATGCTGTGCGGCGCGCTTTTCCCGGCGTCAGGCAGCATTCAGTCTCTTGGATTTAATCCGTACGCTGACAGAAAACGTTATGTGCGTGAAATAGGCGCCGTGTTCGGGCAAAGATCGCAGCTTGTCTGGGATATTCCGCCTGTGGACAGTTTTAACATGAACCGCGCAATTTACGGAATACCGTTAGCTGAATATAAGCCGCGCCTTGATGAGCTTTCGGAGCTTTTTGAAATTAATGAAGTGATGCAAAAGCCAACGCGCGTTTTATCGCTGGGCGAGCGGATGAAATGCGAGTTTGTCATGGCGATGCTTCATAAACCGAAGATTGTTTTTTTAGATGAGCCGACAATCGGGCTTGATGTTATCGCGAAAGCGAAAATACGAGAATTTATATTAAAAATAAACAAGACCGGTACGACTTTTATTCTGACAACGCATGACCTTGAAGATGTGAAACAGCTTGCGGATCATGTTATTGTAATTAACCGCGGGAAGAAAGTTTTTGATGACACGCTTGCGAANCTGCAGCTGAATCTGGGGGAGAAAAAAATTATCGAGCTGNCTCTTGATAAACCTTATAAATTNCCGGATGACATAAAGATAATCGAACAGAAATCGCCCCTGGAAATAATTTTGGAAGTTGACACTTCAAAAACTGCAATAAGCGGTTTTATTGAAAACTTGTCGCGCAGCTATAGTTTCTCTGATATCTCCGTTAAAGAACTGCCTATGGAACAAATTATCATTCAGATATATAGTGATGGTAATACGGAGAAATTATGATTAATAAACAAGACGCGGTTAAAATGGCAAAGGAAAATATTCTTCCATTNTGGCAGAAATTGTCNGATGANGAATACGGCGGTTTTTTCGGCGAAGTTGACTTTTACGGAAAAACCGATAAATCGGCGGATAAAGGCTGCATATTGAATTCAAGAATTTTATGGACATTTTCAGCCGCATACAGATTATTCGGCGATGATTCGTATAAATCAAGCGCGCTAAACGCGAAAAGTTTTCTTTCGTCAGCTTTTTTTGACAGGGAATACGGCGGCCTTTACTGGGTTGTTGACAGGAAGGGCAAGCCTTCACAGACAAGGAAGCAGTTTTACAATATCGCGTTCGGAATTTACGCGTTAAGCGAATATTGNATGGCGTTTAACGATCACGGATCGCTTGAGCTTGCAATGTATCTTTTTGACGTAATGGAAAAACACGGATTTGATCCTGAAAAGGGCGGTTATATCGAAGCGCGCGTTCGCAACTGGCGCGATATTGACGATTTCNGGNTAAGCGGCAAGGATCTGAATACGCCGAAGTCCATGAACACAAATCTTCATGTGCTGGAAGCATATACAAATCTGGCAANAGTATCAAAAGACAGCCGCGTAAAAAAAGCGCTGGAAGGAATATTGCGCGTAACGCTGGATAAAATCATAAGCGGCGATTGGCATTTTAAATTATTTTTTGACATGAACTGGAATTCGCTTTCCGCGGATATATCCTACGGCCATGACATCGAAGGAAACTGGCTGCTGTACGAAGCGGCTCTTGCGCTTGGCGATGACGATCTTAAAAACCGCGCGAAGCAGGTTTCTTTGGGAATTTCAGACGCGGTTTACAAANCCGCNTATGATAAACAAAACGGCGGATTTATCAGCGGGNTGAATGATAAAGGAGAGCCGCATCTTAAAAAAGAATGGTGGCCGCAGGCGGAAGCTGTTGTTGGTTTTTATAACGCCTATGAATTATCNGGCGATAAAAAATATCTTGATATNGCAAACAATATATGGGATTTCATTGAAAAATATTTTGTCGATCATGAGAACGGCGAATGGCATAATGAGCTTTTCAGCGATAATAAACCGGATACAAGCATGCCCAAAGCGGGTTTCTGGAAATGCCCCTACCATAACGCGAGAATGTGTTTTGAAATTATTAAACGCCTTGGCTAAAGCCTGTACGATGTCAGGTCAGGAAGTTTATCAAGCGTTATAACAAGCGGATGCCTATAGACCTTTTCCTTATGTTCCTGCGGATTGTGATATTCGCCTGTCCAGAAATTGTCCTTTCGCGTTTCGCCTTCCGCGGAGCGCATATCGTTCCATGTCATAAACCACGACCACATCATATTTTCTTTTTTACATTCATCAGGGCAGGGGAGTCTGTCGTTTTCAGATAACGCGGTGATTTTATCCTTTGCGGGAGCCATCGATGCGGCTTTTTCATACTCTGCTTTTAATGATGAATAATTCATCGTGTAAAGGTCTACGCCTGTTATGTCAACAGTATCAGGGTCCGGAAACCATTGCGCGTTTTCTGCGCTCCAAACCCAGATAAGATTATCCAGTTTTTTTTCGTTTGTAAAATAATCATGCATATATTCCCATAACGCAATATACGGCTCAGGACCGCTTGCTCCCCACCAGAACCAACCGCCCGCAGCTTCATGCAATGGCCGCCAGAGAACGGGTATGTTTTTTACTTTTAAAATATTAAGCAGGGCGGCGGCTTTATCCAAATCATTAATTATTGTTTTAAAAGCGCTGCTTTTAATATCAAGTTTGTTATTATTCCACGGGATGCGGAAACTGGTTTTTTCGGTATAGAAAGCCGTTTTTTCTCCTGTACGCCAGTGCCAGCAGAATGTAATTATGCCGTGTATGCCGGGATTTTCCGGCAGCAGGCGGATGCCGTTGTTTTTTCCTTCCCACCATTCAACCGCTTCTTCAATCTGCTCCATTCCGCCGTTAAAAGGTTTGTAATCGTACGGAAGCTGGATTAAATCAAAACCTTTTAATGCGGGATATTTGCCGGTATCATTGTATACCCGCGAAATCATATCCATTTTGCTGTTTGTTGTCCATGAAGTGTCCATCTGTCCGGAAATTATCCGCTTTCCGTATTCGTCTTTGATAAAATTTAAAAAGACGCGTTTTGTTTGGCACCGGATTAATCATATTCATATCATGCTGAAACCTATCGCGATAAGAAGCTGAGCTGCGATATATGTTACCATAACGCCGAAATAAATTTTTACTCTGCGAAAGGTGCGCAGGGCAAGCATTGTATCTGACGCGAT
>WQTB01000128.1 GCA_009786495.1 Treponema sp. | reverse complement strand
ACGCCGCCTATCTGGTACCTTGTAAATGAAACGGCGTTTACATGAATTTTGCCGACAAACCGCCCGTTAATTACCGCGGCGAGTATTCTGCCGTTGGCGATAATATTGGAAATACCCGTCCTGCTCGCCGCCGCGTTGAAGGACGAGCCTGCGGGTATCACTTCTTCCATTTCATAAGCCGCCTGAAGCAAAGCTATCGCGTTTAAATCGCTTAAGGCAGGCACGCGAAAGACAAGCCTTCCCGGGCTTGATTTNGCTGTGNTCATATCGGGATAACTGTCAAGGCTCATAAGATCATAATCGTATTTGTCGGTGATTTTTCTTCCTGTTTTTTCCATCGCTTTTTCAAAATGCATAACTTCGTCTGTCAGTCCCTGCAATGAATGGATCGTCTTGTTGCGAAGATAATCGCGCGGGAACTCAGGCACCGGAATTTCACCGTTCGCGCCAAGCACGGGAATAAGCGAGCTTTTTGAAAATACGGCAAGGGCCGCGATCTCTTTTTTGCCGCCGTCCAAAACCCAGATTGGATCTCCCTGCGTTCTTGAAAGAAATCTTCCGCACGCGCTGACATAATTTTTTTCATTTTCAACAAGNAGATCTGTCGCCTTTTGCAGGTCTTCCCGTTTTATTTTTCTCCATTTAAAATTATTTATCTGGTTCATATTGATAAACCCTGTAACCCCGCGGTTTACTGAAAATTATACGGAAGAATTCCGTATGCGGGTATTCTTCCCGTAATCGCTGAAAATCCCGCGGCAAATGACTCCGGTGCGTAACTGTAAACCGCGACAATGCCTGTAACCCACGGAACTCTTTCCATATAAACGGGACTAAGAATGGAAAATGCAATAACGGTTTTGTTTAACATCTGAAGGTTCTGAAGAACCCGCAGGTCAATGTTATCTGAAAGGCAGAAGATAATCGTGTCTGCGTTACGTGCAACAGAAATTATTTCGTACGGATCGGTGGCCGCGGAGTACCTGTATTCCAGAGCGCCGGGAAAGGCCCTTCTTCCGTACGCGAAGAAATCATTGTATCTGCCGGCAAGGACTACCCTGCCTGAGTTCTGCGCTGTCAGCGGAAAAACAAGCCCTGCGGGAACAGGCTTTACAATTGTAACGCTGCGTCCCGCAAGATCAAGGAAGAACGCTGAACTTTCAGGATCGGGAAGCTCCGCCTGCACTCTTGCAATGTCCGGTATATACGGAACGCTGTTACTGCCTTTAAGATAAGTCAGTTTTAGTTCGATCACTCTTGCCGCCGCTTCTCTTACAATCCGTCTAAAATCTTCTTCTGCGCGCATTGAATCGACAAGGTATGTCCAGACAGAATCGTTAAGAAACGGGGTGCTTGAAAACATGATGATGTCATTGCCGGCGATGACTGCCTGTTTCGCTGTCCGCGACAACATGCCAAGATACGATACCGCGCCTGTCATCATTAAATCGTCTGTTATAACAACGCCTGAAAAACCTATTCTGCCGCGCAGCACTTCGCGCAAAAACCACGGCGACAGCGAAGAAGGCATATCACCGCTATCCATCAGCGGAAAGGCAAGATGGCCGGACATGACAACAGGCAGCCCTTCCGCGATCAACATTCTGTACGGAACAAGTTCCCTGTTCCAGAGCGTGTCATAGGTAATCTGCACCCTGGGTAAAATTCCGTGAGAGTCAAGGCTTGTGTCTCCGTGTCCAGGAAAATGTTTCGCTGTCGGAATAACGCCTGCCGCAAGCTGGCCTTTAACAAACGCCGCGCCGAAGATTCCCGCCCTTATGGGATCTTCCCCAAAGACGCGCGGACCTAACAGCACAGAGTCGCGGTTTGTAAAAAGATCGACAGCAGGAGCAAAATTCATGTTAACGCCAAGAAGAGAAAGTTCTTTTCCGATGTAATAACCGGAAAGATATGCGTCGCGCGGATAGCCTGACGCTCCGATCGCCATGTTGCCCGGCGTTTCGCTTGTGGCTCCTTTGATATGACGCACCCAACCGCCTTCCTGATCCGTCGCGACAAGAAGCGGAATGTTAAAAGCGCCCTGCAGGCTCGCGCTCTGAAGTTCGCCGACTGTTCTTGCGAGCTTTAAGGTATCTGTCGTGTTCCAGCCGAAAATTTTTACGCCGCCGATATTTCTCTGGCGTATCCATTCCATGATCAAAGGCGACGGCTCTTCTCCGACCCAGCCGAACATATAAAGCTGCGCGAGCGCCTGCTCGTCAGTCATCGCGTTTACAATCAAAGCGGCAAGTTCCTTAGGATCGCCTTCGTCGCTGAAACTCTGAGAGAACACCGGAGCCGCAAAAAAAATAAAAATAAATAAAATTAATATTGCGGTTTTAAAACACGAAGGCGCAGAAATATTAAAAATATTTNTAATTTCTTTATGCCTTTGCGTGATCCTAGCTGTGCGCATTGAAAGCTCCGTCATGGAAAACTGCATCGATGTATCCTGCCGCGCTGTGAGCCGCCGCCGCGCCGTCCGCTGCCGCAGTGATTACCTGCCTGAAGGCGCCGCTTCGGATATCACCTGCGGCAAAAAAACCGGGCTCATCCGAAGCCATTTTTTGATCAGTGATTATATAACCGCTTTCATCAAGGCGCACGTTAAGACCGCTTTCTTTTACAAGCGAAGACTGCGGAACAGTTCCCGCGAAAATAAAAACAGCGTCGGTTTTTTCTTCATATACCTTGCCGTTTTTTAAATCATTTAAAATAACGGATTTTACTTTGCCTGTTCCTTCGTCCTTAATTTCATTTATAACCGTATTAAACCGGACTTCGATATTGGGATTATCAAGCGTTCTTTGCGCCAGTTTTTTTTGAGCGCGGAAAACATCGCGGCGGTGTACAAGAACAATTTTGTCTGTAAGGCGCGAAAGGTACTGAGCTTCGTCGCAGGCCGCGTCTCCGCCGCCCGCGACAAATATTTTTTTATTCTTATAAAAATTGCCGTCGCATGTTGCGCAGTACGAAACGCCTTTACCTGTAAATTCTTTTTCGCCCGGTATGCCAAGAGACCCGGGTTTTGATCCAGACGCGATAATAACAGCCGCCGCCGTATAAAGCGCGCCGTCAATCAGAGTTATCTCAAAAACATTTTCTTTTTTCGCCAATGACGATACGCTTCCCTGCAGAAAAGAAGCGCCGAAATCCAAAGCCTGCTTGTGAAAGTCCGACATTAGTTCATAGCCGGATTTGATTTCATCGTTTTCCTGCCGCGCTACATTGCCGGGGTAATTTTCCGGCCTATCGATAACAACCGCCTGACCGCCTGATGCAAGCTGCTCTATCACAAGAACATTTAAACCGGCTCTTGCGCCGTATTGAGCGGCGGTTAACCCCGCGGGACCTGCTCCGATTATTAATAGATCAACATGGCTTTTTGTCATTTGCTCTCCGGCTCGTTTTACTTTTTTTACTAATTGTCTTATAGTAAATTGTGAACAAAAAACCGTCAATAACGATTTTATTCATTTTATTTTTGACTGCCTCTGATATTTTTTCGCAGGCTCCCTTGGTGTTTCCAAGGCTCTCCCCCGATCCTCTGGCGCTTGAATTTAACAGTTTATACGCGTCGAATCAGAATTTAACATGGTTTGAACTTGCGCAGATCGCGCTTTGGGCTTCCGGGGATACTTCAATTACAGGCATTGTAAAAAACGCGGACGCTGTAAGCGCAGGCTCTTCTCTGGGAAAAATTATTACAGAAACCGCATCTCTTTCCGCACGGGCGGATTATCCTTCAAACGGCAGGGACAGGGCGCAGTTTATACTTGAATATTTATACGCAAATATTTTAAAAACATATTCATTAACCCAGACAAGAATCGACACAATTTTTACAAACGGAAGATACAACTGCGTATCATCGGCCGTTCTTTACATGATCTTCTGCGAATACTCCGGGATAAATTCAAGCGGAGTGATTACGCGCGATCACGCGCTTTTGACTTTGCATATAAACGGAGAAGATATCGATGTTGAAACGACCAACCGTTACGGTTTTGATCCGGGAAACAGAAGGGAATTTCTGGATCAGTTCGGAAGGCTGACAGGCTTTACATATGTCCCCGCGCGCAATTACCGCGACCGCCAGAGCATCGGCAAAATTGAACTTATATCAATTATTTTTAACAATAGAATTAGCGATCTTGAAAGGCAGGGACGTTACGCCGAAGCAGTTCCGCTCGCGATTGACAAAGCCGCGCTGCTTCACGGAAGATCACTTAACGTTTCGCTTGTAACTTCCGAAAGCGAATTATTCGCGGACGCGCGACTTGATCTTATGGACAGGCTTTTAAATTACGGCGTCTCGCTTTTAAGAGCCAACAGGGAAGAAGAAAGCCTTTTGTGGGCGGCCGCGGCTTCACCTTTATATCCTGACAGTGAACGCTGGCAGGAATTTATATTCGCGGCAGTCAATAACAGGATTGCAAGATATCTAAGGGACAAGAAAATTACGGAAGCGCGCAATTTTCTTGACAGCAGCAAAAATATTTTAAGCGAAGAAAATTATTCTCAGCTTGACACAATCGTGCTGGATCAGCATCTTCTGGAAAGAGCAAACCAAATCGCGGGCATTTCCGACGCAGACGCGGTAATCGCCGCGATTGAACAGGCAAGAGTCCAAAGGCGCATAAGCGCGGCAAGAGCGCAGGAGATGATAACATTCGCGATCCAGAAAACCGCGGTTGTGCTGAGCGCCGCACCCGCGAGAAACTGGCGCGCTTCCATTTCATATCTTGAAA
>WQTB01000127.1 GCA_009786495.1 Treponema sp. | reverse complement strand
CCAGTCAAAATGCCATGTCATGTGAAAAAACAGCGCAGTGATTGTAAAAAGAATAAACGGTTTATTATGCAGCAGACTGTTACACGCTTTTTTTATATCTGGCAGCGTAATTTGTTTTGGCGGCTCTGTTTGCGGCGGCGCAGCAGATTGTGCCGCCTGTTGAAATGTATTCCGCCGTGTTAGGCGGAATCTTTTGAAATTTAATAAAGCTAAAATGAATAATAAAACCGAGCTGATAAAAAACGCTTGATGCGCTATAATTTTTCCGCTTATGCCGGTGATGCGGGTTAGAACCGTACCGACCAAAAGCGGAGTTATCATACCGATTATTAAAGTAACCCGGGTTCGCAATGTAAGCACTAGATTGCGTGTGTTTATGGTTACCACGCCAGGAAAAAATGACTGCCACGCGATGTTATATAAAGCGATCGCGCTGCCTGTAAACGCAAGGGACCCAAGGAAAAAATAAATCGAATAATCGGTTGTAAAAGGCGATACCGCGCAGAGAAAAAAACCAAACATGACGGTCAGCATCATTACAATAACGATACGTTTTTTATTATGCAGACTGTCCATCAATAACCCGCCGGGTATTAACACAAGCATTGTAAAAAAGTTGGGAAGAAATTGCACCAAACTTAATTGAAAATCATCCGCTCCCAGACGCACCGCGAATAAATTATAATTGCTGCTCGCTATATTTACAGCGGTCACCGCGAGTAAACCGTCAATAATATAACGGATGGCGGCAGGATTTGTCCTNGCTATTCTTTTCACGTTTTCNGGCAGATGTTTTATCAGGGATGACATTATTAAAAACCTCAAATTAATTATTACTTTTTATATTATAAAAAAATAAACATTTTGACTACTTTATTGCATGAATAGCCGCATACAAAGCCTAACGCCGTATGTGTAAAAATGAAAAAAATAAATTTGCGCTTGAATAAATAATTATTGCATAATACAATTATTTCATGTTAATTATCAGTTATGACGCAATCGGCGATAAACAATTTGACCGCCTTTTGCAGTACCCGGTGTTTAACGCTTTCGCCAAACAATGCGCTGTGTTTCGCGATGTATCGACAATTTTTATAAGCAACACATATCCTGTTCACACATCTGTCGCGACCGGCGTTCTGCCGTGTGAGCATGGTATTACTTCAAATGCCGAAGCATTTCCGTCACCGAATCAGCTTTGGAATTTCGATGAGGCTCTGATACGCGTCAAGACGATCTGGCAGCTTGCTTCTAAAAAAGGAATTAAAACGGCGGCTGTTTTATGGCCTGTTACGGGATTTTCNAAATCAATTAATTATAATATCCCGGAAGTCCGCGCGATGCCGGGGAAAAGCCAGCTTTTNACAAGTCTTAAAGCNGGGAGTCCGTTTCTTCANTTTAAAATGTATTTGCGGCACCGCTCGCTGTTGAANGGAATNAAACAACCCAATCTGGATTTTTTTTCAACTGCCTGTATGGTTGACATTCTGCGTGAAAAAAAGCCGGGACTCTCGCTTGTTCACCTAACGGCTTATGACTTTATTTGCCACGATAACGGTCTTGACAGCGCCGCTCTTGATGCCGCTTATGACGCGATGGATAAAAATCTTGCCGCGCTTCTTGCCGCCGCGGACGGTGATGATATTGTTCTTTTTTCAGATCACAGTCAGATCAATATAAATAAAGTGATCGATCCGAATTCCGCGCTAGCCGGAATGGGATTGATCAATCAAACTGATAATGGATATCTTCCGGGAGAAAATAATTGCTTTGCCGAATGCGGCGGCGGATCGGCTTTTTTTCACGCCGGTAAGTTAACTAATGACAAAANAAATGAAATACGTTCAATGTTCAGTTCAAGTGAAGGATTCCGCAGATTTTTGACTAACGANGAATTGCGCGAAACCGGGCGGGAAAACGCGGCTTTTGGTTTTTGCGCTAAGGCAGGTTTTTGTTATGAAATTTTCGGTACGNAAAAAAAAGGTAATCACGGCTATCCTCTTGATATGCCNGATTATAAGGTTTTTTACATGACGCGGGGATGCGGGCAAAAACCNGGCATCAATCACGGGGGAAGNCTGCTTGATATCGCTCCTCTGGTAATCCGTCATCTCGGTTTNTNATACAGATAACGCGAATTTCAGCATAAAACATAAAAAAAATTGGCATTTTTATTCAATCTATATTATATTTATAAGTGGATAGTTACGGCTAAAACATAAGGATATATAGTGAACAAACATGATTTTCCCAAGATCCATTTTTATGATCAGGATTTTGTCGATATTTATGATAAAACATGGGCGTGGATTCAGGATTGTTGGATAAGCGGCGGCAATAAAAGCGGAATAGAGGGTAAATTTTTCGCGTACCCGGAATCTCAGACTGTAAGCCAGGCTGANGCCATTTATTCTTCTTTCTTCNTGGTTTATTCCAACCGGATTTTTCANGCGCATCCGACTTTGGATTTGTTCTACGACCGGCAGGAAGCAAACGGAGCAATCCGCTGCGCTTACGATGTTAACACCGGCACGCCAGTGATGGAAAAAGATAATCCCGAAGGGCTCGGTATTCCCCTGTTCGCGTGGGCTGAACACAATATCTACCACAAGTCCGCTAATAAAAAACGCGTAAAGGACGTGCTTCCAATTTTATGTAAATACTCAACATGGATTGATACGCTTTTTAAAAAACCAAACGGTCTTTATAAAACTCCGCCTGGAGCGACGGGAATGACGAACGCTCCGCGCGGCGATGCTTATTACGCCATGGATTTTAACACCATGATGGCGATTAATATGCTTTATATGTCGGCGTTAGCTGATATTCTAAATGATAAGGAAACGAGTTTTCAGTACAAGAGGCAGTATTTNTCGCTTAAAACAAGAATCAACTCGCTTATGTACAGTACAACCGANGGTTTTTATTANGATATNAATAAAAACGAAAAACAGGTTCCNATAAAAACGATTGCCGGGTACTGGCCTCTGTTAGCTGAAATACCCAACGGTGAAAAAGCCGAGCGCATTATCGAAAAACTGTCGGATCCCAAATTTTTCGGCACGCCTCATCCTTATCCCACGCTTGCCGTAAGCGAGAAAGAATTTGACGAGAACGGGCGCGGTTACCGCGGTTCCGTGTATCCTCATCTTGTGTTCATGGTAATAAAGGGGCTTGAGCGTTATCAGCGGTGGGACCTCGCGAGGGAGTGCGGCATAAGGCACGTTTATTATATGCTCGACTCGATGAGTCCGGACGGAAATCATCACAGGGGAAATTTATGGGAGGCGTACCTGCCTGTAAAGGAAGGACCGGCAAAATGGTCGGGCAGAAATAATTTTCCGCGTCCGCAGTATCTAACCTACGACGCGCTTTCGACCATCTGCCTTACGATCGAGAATATCGTNGGGCTTTCCATCTCGCTTCCNCGCAAAACNGTNGATTGGGTTATCCCGAATCTGGAAATTATGGGGGTGGAAAATCTCTCGTTGAAAAATAACATGATTACGATTCTTTCCAACAAGAGCGGCAGGGGATGGGANATTCANATGGAAAGCGAGAAGTTGTATTATTTTACAATTAATATTCTCGGCGTAAAGGAAAAAACNCTGCCCATCCCGTCAGGGAAATGTTCAATACTTATTGATAAACTTTAATTATGAGCGTTACGTTAACCGCAATTATTGAAATAGGCTCGACAGGCATCAGGCTGCATGTGGCGGAAGTAAATACCAACGGAAGCTGGCAGGTTCTTGATCGTGCCGTACGTCCCGCTTCGCTTGGGCGCGATGTTTTTACATCAGGCGTACTTTCAAGGGAATCAATCATGGAGTGCCTCACAGTGCTTCAGAATTACCGCGAGCTTCTTACAGGCTGGGGTATCGCCGATGAAAATATTTACGCTATCGCCACAAGTGCGCTTCGTGTTGCGCGCAACAGGGATGTTTTTGTCGACCGTGTGCGGCAGGAAACCGGATTTAAACTTGTTATAGTCGAAGGCATCGAAGAAAACCGGCTGATGTACCTTGCTGTGCGTTTCGCGCTTAAGCAGGATCTTCCTCTTTTCTGGCGCGCCAACTCAATGATCATCGAGATTGGCGGCGGCTCGACGGAAATCATGCTTCTGCGCCGCGGTCAGATGGTCGCGGCTCACAGTCTTAAACTTGGAACGATAATTATCGATCAAAGATCGCGGCGCAACTTCGGACCGGGCGTAATTTACGAGCGTTATCTGAATGAAAATATCAGAAACACCGTTGAACTTTTAAACATGGAGATGGACCTTAACCATGTCCGCACCGTTGTCGCCGCCGGTACCGACGCGCGTCTTGTAGCCGACAGGGCGGGAAGGGAGTTAAACGAAAACAGCCGCATTATTGAACGCGCGAGCTTTATCAAGTTTGTTGACAAGATGAGGCATTTTTCCATCGAAGACTGCATAAATAATTTTGGAATTTCTTACGCCGACGCTGAAGGTCTTGTACCGGGGCTTTTAGTTTTAAAACTTTTTTTGGAACGGACGGGAGCCGCCAATATCGCGGTTCCCCTTATAACAATTCGCGACGGTTTTCTTGTCGATCTCGCATCCGGCGTTGATTCATCCATTCAAGAAGAATTCTTTTCGCAGATAATCGCTTCCGCGGTAAATCTTGGACGTAAATTTCATTTTGACGAACCTCACAGCCGCCATGTCGCGTCAAACTGCATGACGATTTTTGACGCTCTTGAAAAAGAGCACGGCATGAACCGCCGCCA
>WQTB01000126.1 GCA_009786495.1 Treponema sp. | reverse complement strand
GAGCCGCACGCGATTTTATAAATTTTATTGCTGTCGTAACTGCGCACATATGTCTGATAACGGCGGTATTCATCGGCGTAATATTCGGGGCGCATGTTTCCGCCGCAGCCCCAGTTCTCGTTTCCGACGCCGAAGTATTTCAGCTCCCACGGTTTTTCGCGGCCGTTTTCTTTCCTTAACGAAGACATGGGCGACAATCCGCCGAACGTCATGTACTCGACCCATTCGCTCATTTCCTGAACAGTGCCGCTCCCAAGGTTTCCGTTAACGTACGGCTTGCACCCAACCTGTTCGCAAAAATCGAGGAACTCGTGCGTACCGAAGGAGTTATCTTCCACTACTCCGCCCCAGTGTGTGTTGATCATTTTTTTTCGTTTTTCTTTCGGGCCGATTCCGTCCTTCCAGTGATACTCGTCCGCGAAGCATCCGCCCGGCCAGCGAAGCACAGGCAGTTTGATGTGTTTTAACGCTTTTACAATATCCGATCGCATTCCGCGGACGTTTGGAATTTTTGAATTCTCGCCGACAAATATGCCGTTGTATATGCAGCTTCCAAGATGCTCGGAAAAATTTCCGTAAATTTCGCTGTTGATTTTCGCGCCTTTTTTGGCGGTATTAATTATAAGTTTACTCATGAATATATAGTATCATTAATTCTGTTAAAACGCCACTAAAACACCGCTGCGTAAATCTGAAAGAGAATCATGAATTAACAGGNAGTTTCGCGCCGTTTTTCGNAAATAACGGAATAACATCGAGCGGAGCGTTAGCTGTAATGATCCGCCCGCCTTCGTATGTGACGCCTGTATTGCAGCATGTCCACTTCGCTCCGGCGGGCAGGTATACAGTTCTTTCCCTTGCGCCCATTTCCGTGACAGGGGCAACGAGTAAATCAGAGCCGAACATATATTGATCGGCAAGCTTCGCGCAGTTTTTATCGGCGGGAAAATCATAAATCATCGGGCGCATAACAGGATCGCCTTTTTCGTGCGCGTCTTTCATCAAGCCGCGTACATAGGGGCGAAGGCGTTCGCGCATTAAAATAAATTTTTTCATTATCTGAAAATTGTCTTCGCCGTAGCTCCACACTTCGTTATCCTGCCCTGATGAAAACTGGCGGATTCCGCTTTTGTATTCGGTGTCCAGCGGAACCTGCGGAACCCTGTGTCCGTGCAGGCGGAAGACAGGACAAAAGCAGCCGAACTGGAACCAGCGGATCAAAAGTTCGCGGAATTCAGGATCGTTGGGATCGCCGCCTATAAATCCGCCGATGTCGCTTGTCCACCACGGCACGCCCGCCATCGACACNGAAAGCCCGGCGGCGATCTGCTCGCGAAACGATCTGAAGTTTGAATAAATATCCCCCGACCACAAAAGTGCGCCGTAACGCTGAATACCTGCCCAGCCGCAGCGGATCAGGTTCATCGGGTTTTCGATTCCTTCNTCTNNCATACCGTCATAAAAACCTTTCGCGTACATATTAGGATAAATCCCCGTTACTTTCTGNGCAGGTCCAAGATGGTAGCGGTAAATGTCAAAATCATAAATGCCTTCTGGTTCCGCTTCGTCCAGCCAGAAAATTTTTATGCCCTTGTCAAAATAATTTTCCTTCACTTTCGCCCAGACATACTTCCGCGCTTCAGGATGTGTCGCGTCGAAAAAAACCGTGTCGCCCATCCACGTCATGTTTACATTGTTGCCGCGGTCAAAGCCGAGCAGGTACCCGCGTTCGTTCATCGGCTGGAAATTATCGCTTCTGTGATCAACAGTCGGCCAAACTGACACCATCAGCTCGATGCCCATCGATTTCAGCTCACGCACCATGCCTTCGGGATCAGGCCAATTTTCAAGATCGAATTTAAAATCACCCTGAAGCGGCCAATGGAAAAAATCAATCACGATAACGTCCATCGGAAGGCCTCTTTTTTTATGTTCGCGCGCGACATTTAAAAGTTCTTCCTGTGTGCGGTAGCGAAGCCTGCACTGCCAGAAGCCAAGGCCGTATTCAGGCATCATCGGAGTCTTGCCTGTCACATTAGTATAATTTCTTATAATTTCTTTCGGCGAAGCGTCTGCCGTGATCCAGTAATCAAGTTTGTCCGTACATTCAGCGTGCCATTCCGTGACATTCTCAGCGAATACAGCGCGTCCCACAGCGGGATTGTTCCATAAAAATCCGTAGCCGCGGCTTGAAACATAAAACGGAATTGAAGCCTGCGAATTGCGGTGAGCAAGTTCAAGCGATGTTCCTTTTTTGTCGATTAATCCGTCCTGATACTGTCCCATTCCCCAGATATGCTCGCCTTCTTTCGCTTCAAAGCGCGCCGTAAGCCTGTAATCGCTTTGTCCTGTAACAGGTTTCAGCTCACGCGCGCTGATGCCAAGCGGCACGCAGTAACGGGTTATTACATTCCTGTCGCGGTAATATTCTTCAAGGAGCAGTTCGCCTTTTTCGTTATAAAAAGAAATCCAGCCTTCGCTATTAATCTTAGCCGTAATATTTCCGTTTGTGATACCAGCTTCGTTTTCTTTTATTTCGATTTTTACAGCGCCTGCGGAATTTTTATTATCAGCTTCAGGCGGCATTAAAGCCCAGTCTTCATTTAAAGGCATCGCCGCCTGACGAGTCGCGCGAAGGCGCAATCCTTCTCCGCAGCCTTCAATCCATAAAATTTCCGTTCCTGAAAGGCGGATTAAAACATTTCCTTCTGATTTAAAAATCGCCATATATTATTCCCAGCCTGTATTGTTTCCATTGCTATTGAAATAATTAATAGTATCAGTTCCGGATAAAGTGCTGTTTCTATGTAAAAAAATGTCAGTCAGTTTAGAGCTGATAAGATACGCAGCGCTTCCTTCAAGTGAAGCGTTATTACCAATGCCTGATACCCCTGTTCCGTAAATTATACCGCCGGTTTTATTAAATATACCATCATCATTATCAATAAAACTAACATAAACACCGCCGCCCCTTACAGCGCTGTTTGCGGATATTTCACCGCTTAACATAGTAAAATTTCCGTCTTCAATATACACTCCGCCGCCGTTATTGGCTGAAGTATTACCTGTTATTGTTCCGCCGTTTATATAAATGACTCCGCCTATAACACAAACTCCGCCTCCGTCCGCTTCGGTTGCATTTCCCGTAATTTTAGAGCCGGTGCGTAAATTCAGAGAGCCTCCTTCTCCGACACGAACCAGCGAACCTGAATTTGCAATGTTTCCCGCAAGAGTAATATTTTTATCCAGAGAAAGAGTGACCCCCTGCCCGATGTTAAACATTGTATTTTTATCATTAATTGTAATTATTCTTTCAAGGTTATCGCCCTTTAAGGTAATGTGGACAGTCTTGCCGTCAAAGTAAAGATAACTGCCGTTGATCGATTCGTCATTACGAATTTCTATAGTATAAAATCCGCCGCTAACCGCGTTAGCGAAAAGCCAGTCTAGATCGCTTTTAAGATCATTGCCTGGAACAATAAATTCGGGAATCGCAGGATTATCAGATGGTTTTCCGGCTTTTATCCGCAGGTTTTCAATATCATCGCCCAGAAGACATCCCGCGGCAAGGCACGGCAGCAGGACGGCAAAAAAAAGCGCGGACATCGTTTTAATCAACAAACAGTTTGTTATGCGCATATTAATCCTTATTCAAGCCGGAAAACATAACCGACTGATAATTTATTACCGACGGATTTAAAGTCGGTTTTAAGAGTATAAGAAATATTTAAAAAATTCTCTATGTTAATACCGGCTGTAAAGTTACACGCAACAACATCTACGCTTGCGTTTCCGTATTCAAACGCGTAATTTCCCTTTAAAAATCCGACGCCTGCGCTGATATAAATGCCGCCTTTGTTCAGGAANGGAAGAAAAAATCCCGCGTTTATAAACGGATAAACGGATAAATAACTTTTAACATCTTCATATACGCTTATGAATCCCATGTCTATTCCGATATCAAAGAAAAGGAAAGGTATGGGAGAAAATGTTACATTCACTGACGCGATTATAGCGGGATCGGCGAATGAAGTTCCAAGCGACAAGCCGAATGAATTGTATCTGTTTGACTGGCCGATTAATAATCTAAAAACCGGACGCGCTTGTTTTTCAGGCGTTTCTTCGCTCTGGTAAACAAACTCCGCGCTTTCTGTTTCCTTATCAATATCATTTTCATCATTTTCATCATTTTCTTCAGGCTGTTCTTCAATTATTTCCGCGGGCGCAGGCTCTTCAACCGCTTCGGGAATTTCCGGCTCTTCTTCCGCCGTTTGCTCAGCTTCGCTTTTTGTTACTGCCGGCATTTGATGTCCCGGAAGCCTTAAACCTGTTTCATTGTTGCGCCTGAACTGCCAGCCGACAGAAATTCCCGGACGCAGCAGCGCGCTTGTTTTGTCGGAAAATAAGAAAATCAAATCCACCGCGGCTTCTACAAATAAGTCCTTCCATACAAAATACTGCACAGAAACGCCGGCATCCGCGGCTAATGATACTCCGGCAAAACTGTCTTTATATATATAACTGTTTGAAATTCCAAGCCCCGCGTGAACGCCAATCTGCCAGTTATCTGTCAATACGCGCTGATAACGGATGTTAAAAAGCAGATGACTTACAAGGTCAGGGTTAATAAGCGCAGGAATTA
Source organism: Treponema sp. (assembly GCA_009786495.1). The sequence goes on along the minus strand of WQTB01000126.1, from coordinate 164 downwards.
TTTTATCGCGGTTTTTATGTTCAAGCATGTAAAAATCAATTCCTATGCCTAGCTTGTTATTGCTCCAGCGGTGCGGAAAATACGCGTAACTGAATTCAAATCCGGCAGGATTAAAATTATCCAAAAATTGAAATGTCCGCCCAGCGTAATAACCTGAACCTTTT
>WQTB01000125.1 GCA_009786495.1 Treponema sp. | reverse complement strand
GTAGCCAGAGCCGCGTGCGTTTCCTGAAGCTGTTTTATTACAGGAATCTTCTGCGGGCATTTTTCTTCGCACGCTCCGCAGGCTGTGCATTTTGACGCGTCNGCGCTTTTTCTCCAGCTTANCCCCTTTTTCATTTCGTCGTACGCGCTTTTCGCGTGTTCCTTTAAATCGTAAACNCGGTANCGGTTCATAATTTCAAAAATATACGGGATATCGATTCCGGCAGGGCACGGCTTGCAGTAATCGCAGCCTGTGCAGTAGAGCTTCGCGAGATTCTTGTTTTCTTCCATCATTATTTTTATCTGCCGCATTTCATCGTCTGTCAGATGTCCCTTGCGCGACGCGATATCAAAGTTTTCGTTCAGCATTTTCAGATCGCCCATGCCGGAAAGNGCCATATCGATATTATCATTGGCAAGCACAAANCGCATTGCCATTTCCGCGGTGCTTACGATNTTTGTTTTNAAAAGCCCCTGGATTTTTTCGCTCGGCGCGCCCAGCCGTCCGCCGCCGACAGGCCCCATCGCTATTGTCCCGAGCCCCTTAGACTTNGCGTAAGCGAAATTTTCTTCGTTGGATCGATCCAGCAGATTGTACTGNGCNAAAACAGATTCAAAAAAACCGGAATCAACTATCGGTTTAAAATTTTCNGGCGCGTCATGATACGAAAAGGAAATATGTTTTATAAGCCCCTGTTCCTTAGCCTTCAGCGCGGCTTCAAACGGGCCGTACTTTAAACCCTTCCAGCTTTCAAANCCTTTTAATTGNATGCCCCAGAAATGATAAAAATCTATATAATCCACGTCAAGATTTTTAAGAGAACTTTCAAGCCTTTCCGTCCAGTGATCGCCGTCATTATCCTTGATCGGATTTTTTGTTGACAAATAAACTTTATCGCGGTAGCCCTTAAGCGCTTTTCCGACAGAGATTTCACTNANTTTTTCGCAGTAAAGCGGAGCTGTATCGACATAATTTATTCCCATATCAAAGGCTTTTTGCATAAGCGGGACCGCAAGATCATCATCTACAATTTTATTTCCGTTAACTTCCTTCATGGGAAGCCGCATCGCGCCGAATCCAAGCGCGGAAAGTTTTATGCCCGTGTTTCCAAATGTTTTGTATACCATACATGTCTCCTGTTTTTTCCGCGCTTCTGTGCGAAACCTTCTAATTAAATTTCCAGTACGATTTCATTTTCCGCTTTNAATACCGCCGCNGGAATGTAATTGCCTTCCATTGTCTGTCCGTTGACAGTCAGTTTTTTGCAGCCTGATTCNTTTCCGCCGGGGTTATTCACTTTTATGTTAAGTTTTTTTCCGCGGAAAACTTTTTCCATTGTAAAGGATTTCCATCCCGCCGGAACCGAAGGCGACAGGCAAAGGCCGTCAATGTCGGGACGCAGCCCGAGAATTCCTTCCACGCTGCCGACCATGACTGTGCTTGCCGTTCCTGTCAGCCAGTGAACGTGGCTGCGTCCTTCAAACGGGCTGTCGGAACTTTCCGTAAACTGCGAATAAACATACGGCTCCATCAGGCGCGTCTCGGCGATTCCGTTCTGCGCGGAAGGACAGCTTTCAAGATAGTATTCAAGCGCGCGCGCGCCGCGTCCGAGCAGCGCTTCCGCGAGAATAAGCCAGCCCTGCGACTGCAGGAAAATGCCGCCGTTTTCTTTTGTCGACGGATTGAAAAGCAGAGCGAGCGCGCCGTCGAACGCGTGATTGCGGTACGAAGGAGCCATAAGGCGCGCGCCGTATTTTGTGTTTAATTCNTTATGCACTAAATCGAGAACCGCTTTTCCGCGCGCGTCATCGGCGAAGCCCGAAATTACAGCCCAGGTCTGCGGATTAAGCCACATCGACGCTTCAGGATCGCCGGGCTTACCGACAACCATATCGTTCTCTGTGATGCCGCGCACATAACGGTCTTTGTTCCAGCATTTTTCTTCTATAATTTTTTTGAACCGCGTTTTTAAATCTGACATTTCCTTTTCCGCGGCGGCGTCTTTTTTGTGTTTCGCGAAACGTACCATTATTTCGAACGCGTAGTAAAGCTGCATCGCGACGAATACCGACACGCCGTTCGCGCCNAGCCTGAGACAGTCGTTCCAGTCCGCGTGAAGTCCTGCGGGAAGCCCGTGAATGCCAAGGTGATTAAGCGAAAAATCAATCGCCCTTTTTAAATGGTTAAACAAAGTGTCTTCGCCCTTNTCGGCGTACGGAATAATTTCGTCTAACAGCGCGGTATTGCCGGTTTCCGCGACATATTTCCACACTGTGGGGAAAAGCCAGAGCGCGTCGTCAGCGCGGTATGACGGATGCCCTGTTCCCTGTCTGTATGACGAGTCTTCGGGTCTGTCTTCGTGTCCCGGATTGTGGTTGTACTTTACAAGCGGAAGCGCGCCGCCGTGGCTGACCTGCGCTGAAATCATGAACTTGATTTTTTCCAGAGCCATTTCAGGATCAAGGTGGATGATCCCTTGAATATCCTGCACAGTGTCGCGGTAGCCGTAGCCGTTGCGCTGTCCGCAGTAAATTAACGAGGCGGCGCGCGACCAGACAAAAGTGATAAAACACTGATACGCGTTCCATGTGTTGATCATGTTGTTAAAATTGTCATCGGGCGTTTCGATTTTCAGGTTATCGAGCTTTTTGTGCCAGTAGCTTTTTAACTCGGCGATTTCGCGGTCTACAACGGATGCGCCTTCGTAACATGCGATAATTTCTTTCGCCTGCGCTTCGCGCTTCTGCCCTAGAATAAACGCAAACTCGGCGCTCTGTCCGGGCGCGAGCTCAAGCGCTGTGTGCAGCGCGCCGCAGGGGTTTAAGTTGTAGTTTAACGTACCGTCAAGCTTTCCGTTCTCGACAGATAACGGGTTTCCGTAATCGCGGTAGTTTCCAAGGAATTTCGCGCGGTCGCCGCAGTAGCTTGACGCCTTCGCGCCCGCAAGGCCGAAAAAGCGCGTTTCTACGCGGCTTTCGTTTACTGCGTTCAGGCAGTTTTCGTTTATCGTCTGAAGAATGAATTTTTCCTTAAAATAAGTCCGCGTAATAAACTGCGTATACTGAAGGTTAACCTGATCCTGCTCGTAAAAACTTTCGCATGTGAATTCGGCGTAGCCAAAGCAGGAAATGTTCCGCTTTTTTGATCCGTTGTTTGTCACCTTCAGTTTCCACACTTCGTATTCCGCGCCGTGCGGCACATAGTAACAGGCTTCTGAATGAATGTCCCTGTAATCCGTTTCNAGTATTGTGTAGCCNGTGCCGTGGCGGCAGATCGATTTGTATTTATCAAGCGGTTTTCCGACAGGCTGCCATGACGCAGACCAGTAATCGCCGTCTTCATCATCGCGCAGATAAATGTACCGTCCCGGCCTGTCCTGCTCGTTAAATCTGTATCTTAGTATTCTTCCGGCGGCTCCGCTCTTTACAAAACTGTAGCCGCCCGCATTGTTAGAAATTATCGCTCCGTACGCAGGCGATCCAAGATAGTTCGCCCAGGGAGCAGGCGTGTCAGGCCTTGTTATAACATATTCTCTTTTTGCCGGATCAAAATTTCCGTATTGCATATTTTCCTCCAGTTATTTATTGTTTATTCAGGTATTGTAAATGAATTTTATACAATTTTCCACTGTTTTTGAAAGGAGATTTTATGTCGAAAAAAGGGCTTAAAGCAAAGGCTGACAATTTAAAAAAGGCGTTGAATGAAGAAAAAAAGGCAAAGCAAAAAAAATTAATCATACTGCTTATTTGTTCAATTTCCGCGCTGGNTATATTATTGATTNTTTATAATANCTTTTTCAGNCAGGATTCGTCAGAAACATACAGTTTCCAGGGACAGACAGTNAAATTATCAGGCGACGGAAATTTCACGGCATCGCTGGCTCACGGCGTGCGCAAAAGCGGAACTTACACAAAGAGAACGGAAGAAGGCATTATAATTGTTTCGTTTAATATCAGCGGCAGGACAGAAGCCGGATTTATTTTTGAAAACAATTTATATCTGCCGGAAGAATGGGACGATAATCACGGCCACGGCAGCGTGTTTCCAAGATCAAAATAAGACTGACGGAATTCGCTTGTAGTTATAAAACCATACAGGCTAATTTAATTGACAGCTGCATTGTTATCTCCGGTTTATAGTGTTATATTTGAAATATGACAATAACTCAAACTGTAGAAATCCCCGAAGACCGCCGCGTTATATTTGAAGTTCCCCGCGAAGTGCCTGCCGGTAAAGCGAAGATAGAAATGAAAGTAATTTCGTTTGTTAAACAAAAAGAAAAATCTTCTAGTAAAATGCGTCTTAGCAAAAGAGAATTAGAGGAAAAATCAAAGAGCGTTGAAACACCGCATACAGACGCGCTTCTTGATATCCTTTCCAGAATAGACTGTGATATTAATGTAAATGAAATCCGCGGGGAAAGGCTGGCAAAATATTTACAATGCGCTTGATTTGGATTGGGATGATTTTGAAGACTCTGTTCAATATGTTGTCGGCGAATGTCTTAATGTTGATTATATTATTACGCGCAATAAAAATGATTTTCTGAAAGGCGGCATTCCTGCTGTAACGCCTGAACACTTTATCAATATTATTACCGCATACAACCCCTAAAGTTAATCCGTCGATAAAAGGAATAACAGCGCAGAAAAGTTTTAAGATGCCGGTAGTTGTTGATTTTACTATTGATTGCGTATCTTTCTGCCTTTTGCGGGAACTATAATTAAGCGTGTATTTTTGCTATCATAAGTCATGGATCTTGAACAGGAAGAAGCTCTTTATGAATTTTTAGAGAACGCGCTTGAACCTTTTACCATTGATGATAT